>CAYLYN010000230.1:0-5639 GCA_964387565.1 uncultured Rikenellaceae bacterium
CATCATCTGCCATACCATATGCGAAGGATCAAGACTGAGTCCGAAATGTCGGGAAGGTATAGCTTCAAACATTTTTCTCCAGATAAAAGGTGAATGTGCCAGGTTATTTCCTGCCGGCCATTCATCCTTAGTAAAATGCATCGGGCAGTTCTCAATCGCGATTTTTATATTTTTTTCCTCTGCATATTTTATAACTGGCGGCCATAGCTCAAGAAACCTGGAAAAATTTTCATCATCATGTCTTGAAGGATCCGCACCAATGAAAGTGTTTACAACACCGACATCCAGCCTGGCAGCAGCGTCTATTACTTTAAGTAAATGATTTATAAAGTAATGTGATTTTTCCTTATCAGGATGAAGCGGATTCGGATAATATCCGAGACCTGAAATTTCAACATTCCTGGAACTGAGCATATTCTTAATTCTGCCGGTCTCCTTATCATCCAAAGCATTAACATCAATGTGTGTAACTCCGGCATATCTGCGATCGGCTTTCCCAACAGGCCAGCACATAAGTTCGACACATGAATAGCCATTCTCAGCGGTAAAGTTAATAACATCATCAAGAGGCAGCTCTCCGAGTATCGCACTGACGAAACCAAGTTTTATCATAACGGATAATTTATGTTTAACATAATATCATTTGCAATTTAGAAAAAAAAGGAGACAATAATTAGCCGGGGTCTGAAATAATAGGCCTGGCAGATATCAGATACTGCAGAGGTTGTTATAAAGGCAAAAATAAGAAGTAGGAAGTAAGAAGTATAAAGTAAAAAGATAAGGAAACTTAGGTTGGCAGCTGGCAATATGCAGTTGACTACCCGCAACCCGCAACACGCAACCTGCAACCCGCTCCCGATAGCTATCGGGACCGCAACCCGCCTTTATTTCCCGGCCACTATTTTATATCGGTTTTGCTACCGGTTGTTACAGCTATATTTTTCCTCCACTCATATTTTTTACCATTGCCGTAATTGAGCAATACATCATATACTCCGGGAGAGGCACAGTTTGCTATGGTTACCTTATCGTAGCTGATTGTTTCAAGGCTCTTATTAGGAGCCGGATTCTCAGCCATCCTGGCGGAAGTGCCTGCAGGATAGAGATGAAGGGCAGTTACATCCTTACTGCTACCGGTGTATTGTATGCCTCCGGCATTGAGATTGATCTTTATCTTGTATCTTTTGTCGGGTTTCATAATGAAATTTTCGAGCCATATTTTCTGTAACTGTGTTGAAATAGGAAGTGTAATAAGAATGTCATATGTGCCGGGTTTTATCTGTCCTTTGATATCACTCTCTATCTTAGCCAGGTTTAACTGTGAGTCATGGTTTCCGACTTCAAAGAATGTTGGTGTACCCTGATATATATCCTGAATTGTATGTGTTTTACACCTGTCAATATCAGTTTCATACCCTGACATCCCTTTCAATGAAGCAGGCGCATCTGAAACCATGATCTGGTAATCGTACAGTGTAATATCAACTGATGTTGTTGATTTAGGTTTAATTACCACATTTTCAACGATAAAACTAAGGGTTCCGGGTGTGCCGGATAATTTGAATGTTAGTCTGAGCTTGTATGTACCGGGAGTGACTTTCTGGATACTGACCTCCTTTTCTCCATCCAGGAGCTTATATTCAGAGCCTGAAATCAGAGAACCCAGAGCTCTGATATTGACTGAAAGCGGGCTCGATTTATCTCCTGCTGCCAGATTTGAGTACTTTTGCTGTACCCACACCTGGTTCCAGGTTCTTTCAGTCTTAACTGTTATGCCATTGTCAAGCTTGTACAAGTAGTTCGACACAGGTTGAGAGCTGATCTGCAGTGAGATAACTGCACCAAGAATCAAGATTGGTATAAATTTTCTCATGACTATTGGTTTTAAGTTTTGAAAGAACTATACCAAAGTTACGCTATTATCATATATGAGTCAATTTTTTATCATAAAATCAGGTTATTATGACCATTTCATGATCTGTTATTGATTGAACAGTAAAGTACAGCATATTCTTTTCATAATTAAAAGGAATCTCCTTTTCACCAACATGCAATCTGACCTTTTCATACCTGGTCTTTTCCGGAACCTCTATTTTAACATTTACAGGTCCGACCGGAATGTATTCATCAACAGGCTGGCGCCAGGTTCCTGTACTGGTAAGGTTTACAAGATGAAGAATAAGTATACCGGGTTGTTCGTAAAGATTACAGTCAATCAGTCCGGGACATTCTGCTGAAACAGGAATATTATCATTTATTGCCCATTTTACAATGTTGGCAAGAAGATTTCCATGATCAGGAAGATTGTATCTGCCGAATTGCCTGTCAATATCTGCGGGCATGAAGACCACCCTGCCGTTTCCTCTGGTCGAATTAATAATCAGTCCTGGAATATCAGTAACCGGTTCCCTCATCCAGGCTGTTTCCGGAGGATATATCGGGAACGGAGGAACAAAAGTCATTAGTATTTCAGTGCCGGTTTCCAGTTTTAGCTGAGAAAGCATTCCTCCATAGGATATAATATCTGTTTCATCAAAACCTTTCAGCACCGGATGTCTTACTATGCCTGGTTTCGGATCAATATTTGTTTTAGGACCGTCATAGTTTGATCTGAGTTCAGGTAAAAGACGAAGGTAAGAATGCATAGTTTCATCACTATTTTTCCTTGAGCCGGTGTGTTTCTCAGAGCCTGCATGAGCTCCCAGGATATCAGCAAGTGCAAAATCCTGGCGACGATCACCCCATTCATCATAGAGGCTTGTTTCGCCCGTTGCTATCAGGTTGCCACCTTTTTTTACGAACTTTCTCACAGCATCAACCTGACTATCATTCATTACACCCAGATCAGGTAATATAAGAAGTGAAAGCTTGTCTGCCTGTGATTCAATATGATCAGCATGTATGGGAACATATGGTATCCTCGATCTTATCAAAGCCTGAGTAAATCCCCTCCTTGGCAGCTCCGTCATTACCTCACTCTCATCTCGCCCATAGAAATCTGTGTTCAGCTGAGACCATACTACTCCAACTGAGGCGACAGGTGATCTGTTGATCAGAAATTTTTCATTTTTTTTCTGCCATTCAAAAACACTACCTGCTGTTTTGTAGATCCTGCGGTCTTCATGCGATGCACTGACATAGTGCCACCAGGGTTGTATCCCCCCGGCCATACCTTCAATCATCCACATTCTGGCTTCTGCAACAGGTTTTGCGGCAAGGCGAAATGTAGGTCGGCCTGCCTGGTACATAGCCATGCTTTCAGGAATTAGCTTATCCCAGCCCAGCAAACCATGTATCAGCTTGCCGATATCTGAATTTTGCTGGAACCCGCCTGCATCACTTCTTGCCTGAGAATCGAGCATTATTATATCGGCACGACTGCAAATTTCCTTCATGTCCCTGAAACTTCTTGCCTGACCACTTATTGATCCGCTGTTCATACCTGACCAGATACAATTAATACCACCTGCTCTTTTTGTAGTACGGTTATTCAGCTCCCATATTTCGATTCTTCTTTCATAGTTCCATTTTATCCACTTTCGATAATTTATATCATTCCAGTTCTTTTCTACCGGAAGTTTACCACCGGTTTTTTCCAGAAAGCTTTTTTTACAGTTTTCGCAATAGCAAATCGATTCCCGCCCAAGGCCACTCCAGCTGTTGTCGGTAAAACCCTCGGGTTTGTATAACTTTGATATCTCAGTCAGAATAGAAGGTATATGCTCATTATAATACGGGCTGTTTACGCAAGTAATAAATAGTTCTCCCGCCTTGTACGGATTTCCCTGAAGGTCAACAGCAAACCAGTCGGGGTGTGCCCTGTAGAATTCTTCATGAGCCCTGTTAGAGTCCATCCTTGCAAAAACAGCAAGTCCGTCTTCATGCGCTGCCTTACACAATTCTCCGAAAAGATCCCTGCCTCCAAGGTATGTTGCCTGTCTGTGAAGTGGTATTTTACTTGGATAATAGGCTACTATGCCACCTGCATTTATTATAACACCCTGAACATTAGTGTCTTTCCAGTGTTTTCGCCACCAGTTAATGTCGTATCCCGGAGGATCCTTCTCTGTTATATTGGTCTGACCCCATCGGGTAACTTTTCTGAACCATGCTGTTTCATCTGAAGCAAAATTATTATAAGAGCTTATTGTGGTCAGATTGATAAAATCTCCAGAAGCAAGCATAATTGAAGCAGCAGCAGCATTTTTTATAAAGGAACGCCTGCTACCCAGGCTTCCGTGGTTCTTTTTTTCTTCAGTTTTTTCCATTTGAGCTTTTTTAATGATCAAAAGTTAGTCAAAAAAACAATATTACAGATGCCATATTAACATTGCATTAACCCGGCATTAACCATTTTTCATTGAAAAAAGTGTAACATTTGTATAAAAGTTCCGTCTTTACTTACAGCTAACCTGAAATTGTAGTGAAATGGATCACATAGTTTACCTTGACGAAAAGTCCCGTGAACTTGAAAACCTTCTTCTTGGAAACAAATCAATGATAATCCGGGCCTCCCATAGTTGTAAGATACCTTATGGTAAAGTAAATGAAGGCGATATGCTTTATTTTGTTAATAGTAATGATTCTGAAAAAATAAAAGCGCGTGGCAGAGTATCATCAGTTTTTAGTTATGGAATGCTGACAAAGGAAGAATCATTTGAGACTATTATCAGAAACCAGGACAAACTTCAGCTTCCCGATATAGTTTTTGAAAAAATTGCAGGTAAGAAGTACCTGGTTCTTATAGGTATTGAGTGTCTTGAAAGCCTGATTCCTTTAAGATTTTCCATCAATAGTATCGAAGAGACAGATGACTGGCTGCCTGTTGGCAGAATAGAAGAATATATTTTATCTGGTCGCGGAATAATATCAGCATGATAATTGTCTTAATGATGTTTTAAACTCTTAAATCAATTATTATGAAAACAGTAATTAAAGGAACCAATGTCTTAATTTTGCTTTCACTCACTTTAGTGCTTTGTATTGTTATACCTTGCATGGCTGAGGCTCAGTCAGGCAAAGTAAATTTTACAGGAACCTGGGCTTTGAATGAAGGTAAGAGTATCATGGGTGATAATCCAAGGATGGGTGGAGGAGACTTTACTGCACAGCAGGATGGTAATATTCTAAGTGTGGAGAGGTCCAGGACCAACCGAAATGGAGAGACAATTAAAACAACTATGAAATATACTCTCGATGGTAAAGAGAGTATCAACACATCTCCCAGAGGTGACAGCAAATCAGTTGCACAGTGGTCTTCTGACGGAAAGAGTCTTACAATAACAACTGCCAGATCGTTTGAGATGAACGGCGAGACAATAAATATGAAAACAGTTGAAGTATGGACTCTGACAGATTCAAAAACAGTTACAATTCAGTCTTCATCTTCTACTCCTAATGGCGAAAGGAAAATGACAATGGTTTATGATAAGAAATAGTTTGGTGATTGATTAGAGGTTTTGAGGCTCCCCAGGGAGCCTTTTTTTTTCAATTATTCTTATATTTAGAAGGAAAATTCTAATCTGATACCTGATATGAAATTGAGTAACAAAAAAACTGCTATGAGAAAAAAAGTATTGATTTCTTTAGTTTTTCTGCTATCTGTTAAATTATTAACAATAGCACAGACCACTGATAAG
>CAYLYN010000230.1:5649-6551 GCA_964387565.1 uncultured Rikenellaceae bacterium
GAAAAAGGAATAAACTACATTCCTACAAAAGTTTATTCTGAATCTGATGACAAAATGATTCTGGATCTTTATAAGGATCTCAGGGTTGCAGATGTTTCTGACGGCCTGGATATGGTCGGACTGTCGGGAACCGGGCTTGTCAATCCTGATATTCACCCTGACTGGGTTGACCTGAAAGATTTTAAGCATGTTTTCCGTGGAATAGCTGTAACAGTGAGATATGTCCCTACGCAGAAGCCTGCACTTCCTGCAAATCTTGAAAATTTCAAGCAATGGGAAGGTAACTGGTATGGAACATATTCTCATGAAGCGTTTCTTAAAATATTAAGGCCAGGATCATGTGTTATTATAGACGATGTTGAAGACAAAGATATCGGATCAATAGGTTCAAATAATATACTTGCATGGTACAAGGCAGGAGCAGTAGGTGTTGTTACCGATGCCGGATGCAGGGATACTGATGAAGTTGGACTGGAACAAGTTCCTATCTACCTGAGAAAGAAAGGCAGAGGAATCCGGCCGGGGAGAAACGAAATCGAGTCCATTAACCGGCCTGTGGTTATTGGTGGAGTGCTGGTATGTCCGGGTGATGTTGTTGTTGCTGATGGTGACGGAGTTGTTGTTGTTCCTAGAGCCGTAGCTGAGCAGGTTGCTAAATATGCCAGTGAAATTCTTACAGGCGATAAAGCCGGCAGAAAATCATTATATGAACAATTAGGTCGTCCGCTCGACAAAACTGTAAAATAATAATAAGGATGGTCAGATCTCACTGAATCTGATCATCCTTTTATTTTTCACGTCATAGAGCCTCAGGAGCAACGATTCCAAGGCAGAGAAAAATGTTAAAGGTTTGACACTATGAAATATGGTGTTTTCAAAATGACATTTTTTGAGATTATAAT
>CAYLYN010000231.1:0-6551 GCA_964387565.1 uncultured Rikenellaceae bacterium
GAGACTAACGGATTCGCATGAGTTGCAGGCTGGTTATATGCACATGCTGAGGAAGAAAAGTTGAATATGCTTAAATTCATTAAATATATTAACGAAAGAGGCGGTAAGGCTATAATGCCTGCAATTAAAAAACCGGTTGCTGAATATAAAAGTGTTGAACAGATATTTAATGAAGTTCTGAAGCATGAAGAATTTGTTACTGCAAGTATAAATGAAATTGTTGCCCTTTCCCTTGAAGAGAAAGATTTTAATACACATAGTTTCCTGCAGTGGTTTGTCACTGAACAACTTGAAGAGGAAGCTTCTGTCAGGGCAATTATTGACAAAGTAAAACTTGTGGGTAAGAATAATATGTATCAGTTTGACAGAGATATTCTGGGCTTGCGTGCACCGGCCACAGATGCCACTGCAGCAGCAAAATGAAAAGACCTCTTTTTTTCTGCCTGATACTTGTTTTATATATTCCTCTTTTATCGCATTCACAGGACCTGATCTATAATAAGTCAGTTACCGGGGTTTGCTATGCAGGAAATAAAACTACCAGGATATTTATCCCGCCTCCTCAAAAATTCCTCAGAAATGATGGAAAAAAGGGTGGAGGAACTATTACAGTTTATTATTACGGATTCAATGCTGAAGCAAAAGCTGCATTCGATTATGCTATTTCTATCCTCGAGACAATGTTGCCGGCTGATACCAGGACTACAGTTCTTGCATACTGGCAGGATATTCAGACAACAGGAGTACTTGGAAATTCAACTGTGACTGCTGTGGCAGGTGGCTGGGCAATAGATGCACTTAAACCTTTTGCATTCTATCCTGTTGCCCTCGCTGAAAAGATAGCAGGAAAAAGCCTTAATTCGGACCAGCAGGGTGATATAATTATGACCCTTAACAGTAAAACCAACTGGTATCTGGGAACTGATGGCAAAGTCCCTGTAAACAGCCGGAAATATGACCTGGTTACCGTTGTCCTTCATGAGATGTGTCATGGACTGGGCTTTTTTGACAGTATGGGGACCGATGAAAATACCGGATTTTATGGTCTCAGTTCGGTTCCTGTTGTTTATGACACATTTATTGAAAATCTCACTGGTGAACAGTTAACCGATACTCTGAAGTTCAGGAATAATACCATGGCTCTGCGTCAGCAAATGACAGGCGAAAATCTTTATTTTAAAGGACCTGTTTTTAAGGCACTTACAGGTGAAAACAGGACAAAAATATTTGCCCCTTCTGAATGGGATGACGGATCCAGTATCTCCCATCTGGATGAAAGTGTGACTCCTGTGCCAAATAATCTTATGACACCCTATATCGACATGGAGGAGGTTATTCATGATCCTGGAATTTATACAACTGCAATATTAGGTGATCTGGGATGGATTAATACAAGAATAATTCATGAACCTGAGGGAGATACAGAAGAGTATCTGTCGCAGGTCGAACTTTCAGTTGAAATAAAATCAGATACAACATTCAACCGGGACAAGGTTGCTGTTGTTTACTCTTTTGATGGCTTTGAAACCAGTGATACCTCGTTCATGGCTTCCTATAATTCCGATAATAAATTCACTTCAATTATTCCGTTATCCTCTTATAACAAAGAACTACAGTATTATTTCTTCACTGAAGATGTATTCAGACGTATATATAACCTGCCCTCACTCTACCAGATGTTCCGTTTTAAAACATATATAGGTACAGATACCATTAAACCAGTTATTATACACTCACCGTCAAAATATTATTTTGAAACTGAAGATACTCTGAGATTTAGTGCTGAAATTTATGATAATATTGGTATCGATACTGTTTACATGGAGTACAGGATCAATGACGAATCCTCTTCATTTATAGGATTAAAGTCAGATTCGGCTGATATTTTTTCAGTCTTTCTTACGCCAGGTATCCTTCAGTGGACCGGAGGAGATTCAGTCAGATACAGGATCTTTGCCAAAGATTCATCTGCTATTAAAAATATTACTGTCGCACCGGATTCAGGCTTCTATTCGATCGGTGTTGAAAAAATAGGAACAGTTATCGATGCATATTCTACTGATTTTGTCAATGCTGAGTCAGATTTTTTCCTGTCGGGCTTTGAAATAAAAAGACCTATCGGATTCTTGAAATATGGTCTTCATACCAGTCATCCGTATGAGAGTCCTGAAATGGATGATGAGAGTCTTGATTTTGTTGCGATGCTGAGGAATCCTGTCAGATTAGACAGGAGTGGTATCCTTATAGAGTATAGCGATATTGCACTTGTGGAGCCAGGGGAAACCGGTTCATTATTTGGCTCGGAGGATTTTTATGATTATGTCGTTCTGGAGGGTTCAAAAGATTTTGGTAAAACCTGGCACTATCTGTTTCCCGGTTATGATGCCAGCTTTAATTCAAACTGGCTGAAGAGTTATAACAGTGCAATAGTTGATCAGAATTCAACTGCTGTAGGTACAGAGTCAATGTTTGTTAAACACAGTGATTTATTTACTGTATCAAACGATTTTAAAACCGGAGATACTCTTCTTATTCGCTTCAGGCTTTTCTCAGATCCTTATGCCTACGGTTGGGGTTGGGCAATACAGGATCTTAAGATTAATCCGCTTATTGATGGGATAGAGAAACCGGTTATCGGGCAGGTAAGATTATATCCAAATCCCGGAAAGGGATTTGTAAGAATAGTTGATGAGTCAGGGAAGCTTACAGGCGGGGAGATTTTTAATTTTGAAGTATTTAATTTATCAGGAATTCCTGTTATGAAAGGAACCACTTCAGGAGGACCAGAAACCTCTTTAGATCTTTCCGGATTCCCTTCAGGATTATATATAATCATCTTATATCATGGCGAGGGTATTGGCGCATTTAAGTACAGCCTCATTAAGTAAACCCTGGCAGGTATTAGCGTCAATTCAGCCTTTATTAAAAGATAAAAAGTAAATCTCAATTCTATTTTGGAAAATTAAGCTAATTTTGCTGAGATTTTGAATTAAGGTAAAACACCATAAAATGAGCTTTATAAATAGTGTATTGGGTCTTTTTCTTGGTAACAAGTATGAGCGTGACCTGAAAGAAATAAATCCCTATGTTGAAAAAATACATGTTGAATATCAGAAGTTGCAATCTCTTTCAAATGATGATCTAAGGAAATTTACCTTCGAACTTAAGAGTGAAATAAGAGCTAAAATTGAAAGTGATGAGAACGAGATTAAATCTCTTCGGGAAAAAGCCGAGGCGGAGGAGGATATAAATCTAAAGGAAGAAATTTATAATAGCATAGACAAAATTGAAAAGCAGATTAATGAAAAGCTTGAGGATGTTCTTGATCAGCTTCTTCCGAGAGGATTTGCAATTGTAAAAGAGACTGCAAGACGATTCAAGGAGAATAAGGTTCTTGAAGTTACCGCGCTTGAATATGACCGGGATCTGGCAGCTACACGTGAAAGTATAACTATTGAAGGCAAAAAGGCATTCTGGCAGAACAGATGGATTGCCGGTGGCAACGAGATTAACTGGGATATGGTGCATTATGATGTTCAGTTGATAGGAGGTGTTGCACTCCATAAAGGGAAAATTGCCGAGATGGGTACAGGTGAGGGTAAAACAGTAGTTGCAACGCTTCCGGTTTTCCTTAATGCACTCGCCGGACGAGGTGTTCATATTGTTACTGTTAATGATTATCTTTCAAAGAGAGACTCGGAGTGGATGGGACCCATCTATGAATTCCATGGTCTTACAGTCGATTGCATTGATAAACACCAGCCTAATTCAGCTGAAAGGAGAAAAGCTTATAATGCTGATATTACCTTTGGAACTAACAATGAGTTCGGATTTGATTACCTGAGGGACAATATGGCAATAAATCCTGAAGATCTGGTTCAGCGAAAACATCATTATGCCATTGTAGATGAGGTAGATTCTGTACTGATTGATGACGCCAGAACACCTCTTATAATTTCGGGCCCCACATCAAAAAGTGACACTTCCCAGTTTGATGAACTGAAACCAAAAGTTGATAAGCTTGTCAGTGCACAAAAAAGGCTGGTTACACAAATACTGGCCGATTCAAAGAAACTTATTGCAGAGAATAAGAATGAAGAAGGAGGATTACTGCTTCTGAGAGCTTATAAAGGACTGCCTAAAAACAATGCACTCATTAAATTTTTAAGTGAGGAGGGTAATAAATCTCTGTTACTCAAAACAGAGAATTTCTACATGCAGAATAATAATAAAGAGATGCCGAAAGTCACCGACGAGCTTTATTTTATTATTGATGAGAAAGCCAACTCCATTGAACTTACTGAAAAGGGTCTGGATCTTATCTCAACATCAGTTGAAGATGCCAGCTTCTTTATCCTCCCTGATGTTGGTTCAAAAATAGCTGATATTGAGAAGTCGGCTATAAGTGAAAAAGAGAAATTGAAAGCAAAGGATGAACTATTACAGGATTTCTCAGTGAAATCTGAGCGGGTTCATACAATGACCCAACTGCTTAAAGCATGGACTCTGTTTGACAGGGACACTGAATATGTGGTAATTGACAATAAGGTTAAAATAGTTGATGAGCAGACTGGAAGGATTCTTGAAGGAAGAAGGTATTCCGATGGTTTGCATCAGGCTATTGAAGCCAAGGAAAATGTAAAAGTTGAGGCGGCAACCCAGACATACGCAACAATAACATTACAGAATTATTTCAGGATGTACCATAAGCTTTCGGGTATGACTGGAACAGCTGAGACTGAAGCAGGCGAATTATGGAATATCTATAAGCTGGATGTTGTGGTTATACCTACTAATAAACCAGTAATTCGTATCGACAGGGAGGATCTTGTATATAAGACTAAAAGAGAAAAATACAATGCAGTTATCGATGAGATAAGTGAGTTAAACAGGCAGGGCAGACCGGTACTGGTAGGTACCACCTCAGTTGAGATATCAGAGCTTCTCAGCAGGATGCTTAAAATGAAAGGTTTGAAGCACAATGTGCTTAATGCTAAACTGCACCAGCGCGAGGCTGACATTGTTGCAGAAGCAGGGAAGGCTGGAACTATTACAATTGCTACCAACATGGCTGGTAGAGGAACTGATATTAAACTTACCGATGAAGTCAAGAGGGCAGGAGGGCTGGCAATAATCGGAACTGAACGACATGAATCACGAAGGGTTGACAGGCAGTTGAGGGGTAGATCAGGAAGACAAGGTGATCCTGGCTCTTCTCAGTTCTTTGTCTCCCTCGAGGATGAGCTTATGAGATTGTTTGGTTCGGAGAGAATCGCAGGTATTATGGATAAACTGGGACTCAAGGACGGAGAGATGATCCAGCATTCTATGATTACAAAATCTATCGAACGGGCGCAGAAAAAAGTCGAAGAAAATAACTTTGGTATCAGAAAGCGTCTTCTTGAATATGATGATGTAATGAACTCACAGCGTGAGGTAATTTACAGGAAACGAAGGCATGCTCTGCTCGGAGAAAGACTCAGTGTTGACATTGCCAATATGATGTATGATGTTACTGAAAACCTGGTTGAAACATATCATGATACTGGTGATTTCGAAGGATTTGACTTTGATCTGATAAGATCTTTTTCGATGGATTCCCCTGTAGCTGAAAATGATTTCAGGAAAATAAATGCCTCAGAGGTAACTGAAAAGATATATGTAAAAGTACTTGATACCTACAAGAGAAAAGTGGAATCAATCTCAGCGCAGGCTTATCCTGTTCTGAAAGATGTTTATGACAGGATGTCGCATCAGTATGAGAATGTGGTTGTTCCGATTACAGACGGAGTTAAGGTATTCCAGGTTATAACCAATCTTAAAGCCACTGCGGAGTCAGAAGGACGGGAGCTTGCACGGTCGTATGAGAAGACAGCTGTTCTTGCAACAATTGATGATGCATGGAAAGAACATCTCAGGGAAATGGATGACCTGAAGCAATCTGTTCAGAATGCTACATATGAGCAGAAGGATCCTCTTCTTATTTATAAATTTGAATCATTCGACCTTTTTAAAACGATGCTTACAAAGGTTAACAAGGATGTTGTAAGTATTCTTATGAAAGGGCATATTCCTACTCAGGATCCTGATCAGGTCCGCGAAGCACAGAGGAGGCGCCAGGTAGATATGAGTAATCTGCGGGCATCAAAGAGTGATTTTTCTCAGTATAGCAGTACAGGTGGTGGCGGAGGTTCTGAACGAACATCAAAAGCAGAACCCGTCAGGGTAGACAAAAAAGTAGGAAGAAATGATCCGTGTCCTTGTGGAAGCGGCAAAAAATATAAGCAGTGTCATGGACAACAACAGCAGGCCGGAAGTCCTGCAGCTAATTAGTTCTTTATTTCTTACCTGCCTCTTCAATTGCCTTCTGTATTCTTGAATATGTTGACCTGCTTACAGGTACCAGTGGGAGCCTGAGTGTATTATGGCAGATGTCCATAATATTCATCATTGCTTTCACCCCTGCCGGATTCCCCTCAATAAACAGCAGTTCAAGTATCTCAAGGAACCTGAACTGGATCTCCCTGGAAATCTTGAAGTTGTTTTTTAAG
>CAYLYN010000232.1:0-6525 GCA_964387565.1 uncultured Rikenellaceae bacterium
CGCTCTGTTGCCAGAGCGGTCCACCCCTCCTTCAAAAGGAGGGGAAACTTATTAACTAGTTACTCTGAATCAAGTATCTCGTCCATCTCTGTCGCCGGTGGGATCCATACCTCCTTCAAAAAGAGAATCTGACCTGATCCTTTAGCAAGGAAATAATTTTGTTTACACCCTTTAGGGCAAGGATTCAAAAAAGAAAATCAATCCTTTTTCCACACATCTTTGCTTTTACACTTTTAGTTAAATAGATTTGCAAAAAAAAAGTATTGATGTACGGATATAGCAGAGGATTTTTCGGATTACCACCGGTTGTTAAGAATATTATTTTGATAAATGTTCTGATGCTGCTGGCAGATTATACTGTCAGAACAGTTTTTGGAGTAGACCTGACAATGATTCTTGGTCTCTATTTTCCAAAATCTGAATCATTCATGCCATTACAGATTATCACTCACATGTTCATGCATGGCGGTATATGGCATCTTTTCTTCAACATGTATGCCCTCTATATTTTTGGACAGGTGCTTGAGCAGGTATGGGGACCAAAAAGATTTCTTATCTATTACCTGGTATGCGGGCTTGGAGCAGCTTTTATTCACGAGAGTGTAATACTTTTCCAGTATGAAAAGTTAATGAATATAATAAATCCCGACCAGCTTCAAATGGTACTTAACGAGGGAGCTGCGTATTTCAGGGATGGCAAGGTCTTTACTGACGGCACCATGAAGAGTCTTCAGCTTCTCCTGAATACACCGACAGTAGGTGCCTCCGGAGCTGTTTTCGGAATACTTCTTGCCTTTGGGGTACTATTCCCTAATACACAGTTGATGCTGCTTTTTCCTCCGATTCCGATCAGGGCCAAATACTTTGTTATGATTTATGGTGCAATTGAACTTTACCTGGCTCTTACTCAGCCCGGAAGTAATATTGCCCATGCTGCGCATCTTGGAGGAATGCTGTTTGGTTATATCCTGATCAGGTACTGGCGAAATACAACAAAGACTCTGTACTGATGGGTATCTGGGATGATATAAAAAAGACTTTTAATAATGGCAGCAATCTTATTAAGCTGATTTACATCAATATTGCGGTCTTTATCCTCATTTCACTGACTGCTATAATAGGTTTTCTGGTCACAAATCCATTAGTTGCAGAAAAAGCTATTGATATTCTGGCTGTGCCATCAGCCTTCAATAAGCTCCTTGTAAGGCCATGGACTTTAATTACATACATGTTCCTGCATAAAGATATCTGGCATATCATTTTCAATATGCTATGGCTGTACTGGTTTGGTACAATCTTCCTTCAGTATCTCGATCAGAAAAAAATTGTTGCAGTTTACCTGCTCGGAGGAATAAGCGGAGCACTTCTTTATATTATTTCATTTAATGTATTTCCTGCTTTCTCAGGAGTTGTAAACGAGTCGGTGGCTATCGGGGCCTCAGCCTCTGTTATGGCCGTCGTTATTGCCATTGCCGCCTATGTGCCTGATTATACAATCAGCCTGTTGTTACTTGGCAGGGTAAAAATCAAATATATGGCTCTGGCCATCCTTATCCTTACCTCATTTATGGATTTTTCAGTGAACTCAGGCGGGAAGCTTGCCCATATTGGCGGTGCTGTTTTTGGTTATCTCTATACCCTTAATTTAAGGCAGGGAAAAGATATAGGCAAGGGGATAAACGCAATTATCGATTATCTTGTCACCCTTTTCAAGCCACGCAGGAAAATGAAGGTAACCCACAGGAAGCCTTCAAATGATTATGATTACAATAAAATCAGAGCTGAACACCAGGAAATGATAAATGCTATTCTTGAAAAGATATCCAAAGGTGGTTACGACAGTCTTACAAAGGAGGAAAAAGAGACTCTTTTCAAGGAGAGTCAGAAGCGTAATTAACCACATTAATATGCCATTTGAAGTAATCAATCAGGCTTCTCATCAAAAACAGGGCTGATGATTACTTTTTTTTTTCAGGAAGAGGTAAATTAGCATTTAAAATCAACAAAATTGAAAAGGATCCTGTACCGTCTGCTGTTAGGATTTAATGTGGTTCTTGCCATTACCCTGCTTATATCCTACCTGGCTGTACATATCAGTCCCGGTGACTTTGCGCTTCCAGCCTATTTCGGTCTCGCATATCCTTATCTGCTGCTTTTAAATATTGTGATTGTAATAATCTGGATAATGCTGCTCAGGTTTGAAGCTCTTATCTCGATAGTCGTTATTGCAATGGGGATAAACCATTTTCTGAACTATATTAATCTCACTAGTCCGTCGGAAGACAAGAAAGGTACATTCCGGGTAATGAGCTATAACGTCAGGCTATTCAATTATTTTGAGAATAAGAAAGGAACAGGCTCCGAGAAAGCCGTACTGGAATTTATCAAATCTCAGAATGCTGATATTATATGCATGCAGGAGTATTTTGCAACTGGTGATCCTGTAATAAAGGAAAAAACGGTAAGAATGATGCTTGGAGGATCTTATTACTCGCATATCAAACATATCGGTGGAGGCAAAAACAGATATTACGGAATCGCAACATTCAGTCGTTTCCCTATTATAAAAAAGGGTGAAGTAATACACCCCGGGTCATCAAGCCTTACAATATATTCTGACATTGTGATAGACAAAGACACATTCAGAATCTATAATAATCAACTTCAGTCATTCCGCTTAAAAAAAATGGAAAGATCTTTTCTCGAAGAGCTTACCTCAGAAGATAAAGAGACACTCGAAGAGGTCAGAAGTCTGTCGGTAAGTCTTAAGAATGGATTTGTCAGAAGATCACTTCAGGCGCAGGTTGTAAAAGACCATATAAACAGTTCAAAATACCCTGTTATTGTGGCGGGTGATTTCAACGATACCCCGGTTTCATATTCTTACAGGAAGATAAGAAAAGGTCTGAAAGATTCATTTGTAACATCAGGCTATGGAGCAGGTTTCACTTATAAAGGTAACTATCCACCCAACAGGATAGACTACATACTCTATGATGATGCACTGGTAAACAATCACTTTGACATACTGAGAGTTAAATATTCTGATCATTATCCGATAATTGCCTGGTTTAGGAAGAACAATTAAAAGGGAAGTTTTCTGAAATCGACATTCCCACCCGAAATAATAAGTCCTGCTTTTTTACCCCTGAATATTTCAGGATTCTCCTTTATTACCGCTAATACGGTTGCAGATGATGGTTCAATTATTATTTTCATCCTTTCCCATACCAGCAGCATACTTTCAATTATTGAATTTTCTGTAACAGTAAGTATCTGATCAACATTTTTCATTATTATACTAAAGGTAAGATCGCTTAGCGAGGTTAGCAAGCCATCAGCCACTGTTAAAGGATTCACAGAAGGAGTCAGAATGCCTGTGGTGAATGATTTCCATGCGTCATTTGCGTTAAGAGGTTCAGCCCCGATCACTTTTATATTTCTGTCGATCCCTCTGGTACAGGTAGATGTTCCGCTCATAAGGCCGCCACCTCCAATTGGAGCTATAACAAAATCAAGATCAGGCTTCTCAGTCAGAAGCTCAAGCGAAGCTGTTCCCTGTCCGCAAATCACATTGAAATTATCATATGGATGAATCAGAGTTGCACCGGTCTTCTCCATAATCATTGAGGTTGTCTCTTCACGTGCCTGAAGTGTAGGTTTACAGAAGGTTATTTCTGCTCCATATCCGGCTACTGCATTCTTCTTGACCACGGGAGCTGTTTCAGGCATCACAATATGCGCCTTTACTCCGTTCATTGAGGCTGCAAGAGCAAGGGCAGCAGCATGATTGCCAGATGAATGAGTTACCACTCCCCTTCTTTTTTCCTCATCGCTCAGTTGTAGAACTGCATTTGTAGCACCCCGGAATTTGAATGCGCCCACTCTCTGCAGATTCTCACATTTAAAATATAATTCACAATTAAACATCCTATTCAGCTGCCCGGAACTTAAAACGGGAGTGTTGTGAATAAAAGGTTTTATTCTTGAATGGGCAGTCTGGACATCAGATAGAGTCGGCAGAGTCATGAATTAAGTTTTCTCAAAAATAGTAATTAAAAAAGGGACATGCTTTCGCATGACCCTTTTTATATAATGGTAAATTAAATTCTTAACCTAAAATGCTGAATGCGACAGTCAGACCAGCAAGTACAACTGATACCATCGACATAAGCTTGATGAGAATATTCAGGGCAGGGCCTGATGTATCCTTGAATGGATCACCCACTGTGTCGCCAACTACTGATGCTTTATGCGGGTCACTTTTCTTACCTCCATAATTTCCTCTTTCGATGTACTTTTTAGCGTTATCCCATGCACCACCGGCATTATTCAGCATACTTGCAAGCACAAAACCTGTTGTAAGACCACCTGCCAGCAGACCAATAACTCCGGGCACTCCAAACACAACACCAACAATAAGAGGAACTGCTATTGCAATAATTGAAGGAACAAGCATCTCACTCTGAGCTCCGGCAGTTGAAATCTCAACGCATTTTGCATATTCAGGTTTGGCTTTTCCGTCCATGATTCCCGGAATTTCGCGGAACTGACGTCTAACCTCCTCAACCATTTTACCTGCAGCACGTCCGACAGCCTGCATACTCATAGCGCTGAAAAGGAATGCCATCATGCCACCGAGAAACAAACCGCCAAGAAGTATAGGATTGAAAAGAGAAAGGTCGTATGCCTGTGCAAAATCCCTTATTGTAGCTGAACTTAGTGCAACTGCAACCTGACCATCATGTACTGCAGGAGCAGTAGATCCGGTGTAGAAAAGTGTATCACCTATCTGCTTGATTCCTGTGCCTGATGCATTTGCCACTTTTCCTAACCACAACTTAATCTCCTCCATATAGGCTGCCATAAGAGCCATAGCAGTAAGAGCAGCTGAACCGATTGCAAATCCCTTACCTGTTGCTGCAGTTGTATTACCAAGACCGTCAAGGGCGTCTGTTCTTTCCCTTACCTCTTTTGGAAGCTCTGCCATTTCAGCATTTCCACCTGCATTATCAGCTATAGGTCCAAATGCATCTGTTGCAAGAGTTACTCCAAGCGTTGATAGCATACCTACAGCTGCGAAACCGATACCATAGACTCCCATTGCAAAATTACTGAAACCACCTGCAAAGCCAAATGCAGCAATAATACCTGTGACGATAGTTACAACCGGGATCCATGTAGAGTACATCCCTACAGCCATACCTTCAATAATTACAGTAGCCGGGCCCTGTTGTGCCTGTCTGGCAATACCCTGGGTAGGCTTATTTCCATCTGATGTAAAATATTCAGTTGATTGTCCTATAATTACACCTGCGAGCAAACCTGCAACAGCTGATCCGAAAACACCCCAGGTAATCCAGTTAAAGCCTGCCATAAGAGCCAGGACCACAAGGATCAGAGCTGAACTCCCTCCGGTTCCAAGAAGAAGCGCACGGAGCAGAGCTTTTGGTGTTGCTGATTCTTTGGTTCTGACAAGATAGACACCTGCAATTGAAAGGAATATACCTATTGCAGATACAAGCATAGGAGCTATAACTGCTCTCATTTGCATTTCTCCTGATATTATAGGAAGTGCTGCACCGAGAGCGGCAGTTGCCAGGATTGAACCAGCATATGACTCATAAAGGTCGGCACCCATACCTGCCACATCTCCAACATTATCACCGACATTATCGGCTATTGTTGCAGGATTCCTTGGATCATCCTCAGGAATTCCGGCTTCGACTTTTCCAACGAGGTCAGCACCTACATCAGCAGCTTTAGTGAAGATACCTCCGCCTACACGGGCAAAAAGTGCCTGGGTTGAAGCACCCATACCGAAAGTAAGCATTACTGCGGTTATTTCAATAAGCTTCTGATGCTCGGTAGTTCCGGGGTGTACAAAGGTCAGACCGAGGAATTTCAAACCGGCAGTCATATGTTCAGGAGTAAATACCCATTTGTTCAGGATAATAAACCATAATGCTATATCAAGAAGACCGAAGCCTACTACAACCAGACCCATAACTGCACCGCTCCTGAGAGCTACCTGAAGGCCCTTATTAAGTGATTTGGAAGCTGCCCATGCAGTCCTGTTTGAGGCGAAGGTAGCTGTCTTCATCCCGAGAAAGCCACATAATCCTGAAAAGAAACCTCCTGTCAGGAATGCAACAGGTACAAAGGGATTCTGTATTCCAAAATAAGCCAGTATTGAAAGAAGAACAACAAGTATAATAAATACCTTGCCCACAACTGTATACTGACGCTTCAGGTAAGCCATTGCTCCTTCCCTGACATACGCAGCGATCTCTTTCATCCTGTCGGTTCCCTCTTCCTGGGCTTTCATATCCCTGTAGAAGATCCATGCGAACAACAGTGCACAGAGCGCTGATACCGGTACAATCCAAAATAATTCCATTTTATCTGATTTTTAATTTATAAAAAAGGTTAACGAATGAAAAAAATTTCACCGGTACAAAACTATATTAGTTTTTCAAATTACCAAGGGGAAAAAATGCTATTATTATAATTCTGATGCAGTTT
>CAYLYN010000233.1:0-1099 GCA_964387565.1 uncultured Rikenellaceae bacterium
TTTCTGCATAAAGCTAAATTTTATAATATATGATCTAAGCTGAGCCGGTGACGCTCGAGGTATTCAATGTTATAACGGCTAAGATTGGCAATTCTTTCATCACCTGAAACACCAATTTTTACATAAGCGTCATGGTCTATTGCATCTGATAAAATAATACTACCATTATTTTCAAAACTTATGAGGTGCCGGTCAAACAGGGCATCGTATGTGGGTGAAAGCAGAATTCCGTTATGAATGTCAAGGCGTTCCGGATCAGTCGACTCAGCCCATGGTACAATATGAGAGGCAATTAAAACATCAAGTTTGTCAAATCCGGTTACAGCACACTTGTACTCCCACCTGTGAATAATGCCCTTGCGATATGCACCCTGACCCACTCTGGAGGTTACAAGCCCCTTTCTTTCTGTTATACCTGGTCGATTCAACTCAAGTCGGACATGAGGATCAGTTAAGGCAGGACTTTCCGTTGACAGTTCAGGATAAAGTGGGATATGGGCCCCTGCACGTTTAAAGTAGAATTTGATTCCAATTCTTATGTCACGTGATGAATCATGGGTTTCAAAGTAATCAGCGTCAAATACCTCTACCTCTGAGACGAACCTGACATAACCCTTTGAAACAGCCTCGAAGAGAAAAACCCTTTTGCCATTCTGTTTGTGATCACGAAGGGCCAGATTTCCTCTGGTAAATTGCATGTCTCCGATCTGACCCTCTCCGGTATAGGAGAAGACATTCGGATTATCCCATCCATCCTGATAACCATGCTGATGGCCTGATTTCCCTGAGAAAATGAAGATAAACGGAGAAGTCGAAGACGGGCATATACCACCCCGCCAATTACCCCCAAAGACGGAATGAATCTCACTCCTCCTATGATATACATGACCCGGTATGAACGGACTCTTCTCCAAACCAATTAAATAACGACCTAAGTTAATCTTTCATTATTTTCATTCCGCAAAACGGACAGAATGAGAACGATTGATCGAGTTTACTATTACAATTCTTACAGGCCTCCACCTCCTCCACTAATGGTTTAAATTCGCTTGACTGTTTTTCAAGGAGTTCATCAGGAATCTCATTCAGAAATCTCGAT
>CAYLYN010000233.1:1109-2021 GCA_964387565.1 uncultured Rikenellaceae bacterium
AATGATATTTCTGACTACTGAACAAATGTAGATTTCAGAAATCTCGATTCAGAACCCTTTTCGGTAAGAAGGTAGACTTTCTCTTTTGCTCTGGTAAGTGCAACATAAAAGAGCCTTCTTTCCTCTTCCATGAGCAGATTCACATCTGATTTTTTTATTGTCTGAAAGATTCTGTCCTCAAGCCATACATCGGGGAAACCGCCAGGCCCGTCAGTTAAACCAATTATGAAAACTATTCTGGCTTCCAGACCTTTCGCGCCATGTATTGTTTTGCCCTTCAGTTTCATCCTCCGGGCATTGAATTCCTCCCTATATGGCTCGAGCATCTTAGTCCTTCTGTACAAGAACAAAATGTCATCAACGCCAAATCCCTGCTCATATAGGCGGGAGACTTCTTCTGCTGTGAACCTGGCGTTTTCTTCTTTAGAGGAGCCTGCAAACACGCTTATTTTTGTTGCCGATTTTTTAAAGGCAGAAATTTCCTTCTCAACTTTATACTTATTGTACTTAATTACCTCATTGCTTGCTTCAACAATATTGGTTGTACTCCTGTAATTTGTGTCTAGTTTGATGAGTTTCGAGCCAGGAAAATGTTTTTGAAAATCAATAATATAGCTAACATTTGATCCTCTGAATCCATAAATACTCTGCCAATCATCACCAACGCAAAATAACCTGCTCTCAGGAGTGAGTAACAGATTCAACAGTTCAACCTGAAGATTATTGACATCCTGAAATTCATCCACCAGAATATACTTGAAGGTAGATTGTAACATCTGCAGTATATCTGGATTGTTCTTACAAAGTGAGATTGTGGTTGAAATGAGGTCATTAAAGTCAAGGTAGGACTTGTTGACACAATACTTTCTATAGTCTTCTATCAATGGTGAGGCAAGTGCGTAGAAGCTACGG
>CAYLYN010000233.1:2031-6370 GCA_964387565.1 uncultured Rikenellaceae bacterium
ATTAAGTCGAATCTCCTCAACAGACAGGCCTTCGGTTTTGATCATATCCATGACTCTCAATACCTGGGTAAGGCAGTCTTTTACATATCCCAGGTATCCTTTTAACTCCTCACTGAAATTGAGGACTATCTTTGTATGATAGTCTTTCGGCAACAGGCCGGCAAAAATCCGGTCAAGTTCATGATTGAATAGTGATGTGTCTTTTGTAATTCTGTCATGTGTCTGCACACAATGTATTCCTCCTCTTTTATACTCCTTAAGCTTATCTGCCATCGGATAGCTCTTATCAGAAACATGCTCAATGCATAGATTCGCAGAGGGTATAAAGAAATCAGGCCTGAATGGGAAATTCTCTACGATAAGTGTAGTCTCGTATTTATATTTGATGCTATGGCGATAAAGCCAGTCGGCGATATACTGTTCTGATTTTGATCTGACTTTTGTGCCATCCAGGGTTGTGAAGTCTTTGGAATAAGTGTTAAGATCTTTGTGTTGACCTTCTTTGAGATGTCTTTTATCGACGTAATAATCAAGAATATACCTTTTACAATCAAGTAGAAATTCATTGCTTTCACATCGTTCTATCAGGATCTTCTGCATCACATCTATGGCCAGTTCAGGTGCAGTAGCATTTACGAACTCCTCATCGTTGTCAGTCTTGGAATCCAGTAGAATCCTGAATTTATTATCGAACTCATTTGCGCCATATTGCCTGAGTATTGTGTAGCAAAGGCTATGAAATGTTTTTATAGTCAAACCGGATATCCACTTGTGTTTCAACCTGAATGATTTCCGGTTTTTTTCAAGTTCATACCTTGGCTGCCTGACATCACTCATGATTTTCTCATATTGGCCTAAGGAGTCTGCGGAAATTATCAGCCTGTCGATCATTTCGTTTGCTGCAGCCCTGGTAAAAGTAATACCCAGTATCTCTGAGGGTCTGACTTCCTTCTTGTCTATAAGGTATTGAATTCTTTGAAGAAGTGTTTTTGTTTTACCAGATCCGGCCCCTGCCAGGACTAGTACTCTTGGATCTTCAGTTGTAATAGCCTCCTTTTGTCTCTCATTGTAGGCTGAAAGATATGAATGCATCTATATTTCCTCTTAGTTAGAAATGAATATGCTATTTGTTGTTGTTTAGTGTATCCAGGATTTTTCTGAAACTCTCTAGACCGGCCTCCAGATTTTCAATGATCTCAGATGCAAGAATATCGGGGTCGGGGAGATTATCAAGATCAACGAGGCTCTTATCTTTTATCCAGGTGATGTCAAGACTTGTCTTATCCCTCGCAACTATCTCTTCATAAGTGAACCTGCGCCATTGACCATCAGGATTAGTATCAGGATTGTAAGTTTCTTTTCTTATGTGCCTGTTTTTAGGATTATAGCAGGTAATAAAGTCCCTCAGGTCTTCCGTTTTCAAGGGATTCTTTTTGAGAGTATGGTGAATATTTGTCCTATAGTCATAGATCCAGACTTCTCTGGTCCAGGGGTCTTTCGAAGCCGGTTTTCCATCAAAGAAGATAACGTTTGCTTTTACTCCCTGCGCGTAGAAGATGCCAGTTGGAAGACGCAGGATTGTGTGCAGATCAGTTGTCTCAAGCAACTTCTTCCTTACGGTCTCACCGGCTCCGCCTTCGAAGAGAACGTTGTCAGGTACAACCACAGCTGCCTCACCGGTGGTTTTAAGGATTGTCTTGATATGCTGAACGAAGTTAAGCTGTTTATTGCTTGTTGTTGCCCAAAAGTCCTGACGGTTGTAAGTCAGGTCCTCTCTCTCTTGTTCGCCATCCTCGTTTGTAAATGTCACACTGCTCTTCTTCCCAAACGGAGGGTTAGTCAGTATATAGTCAAACCGTGATCCCGGGTCAGCAATCAGAGAGTCGTTTGGTGAAATGACGTTTTCACTGTCTATATCGCCAATATTGTGGAGGAAGAGGTTCATCAGGCAGAGGCGACGGGTGTTTGCCACTATTTCGTTACCTGAGAAAGTATTGTACTTCAGGTACTTTTTCTGATCAGAGTTCAGCTTATGGTTATTGACAATATAATCGTATGCAGCCAGGAAGAAGCCTCCTGTGCCGCATGCCGGGTCCGCAATTGTCCTACCAGGCTCAGGAGCGAGGCATTCAACCATTACTTGTATCAATGGTCTTGGTGTAAAATATTGTCCTGCGCCGCTTTTGGTATCTTCGGCATTTTTCTCTAGTAGACCCTCGTATATTTGACCCTTGATATCAGTACCCATTACACTCCATTTCTCCTTATCGATCAAATCGATAAGTTTAAAGAGTTTGGCCGGATCCTGGATTTTATTCTGGCTTTTAGTAAATACCTGTCCAAGGATCCCTTTTTGTTTTCCCAGTTCTCGAAGAATCGTTGAATAATGGTTTTCGAGGTCTGCTCCTTTAAGCAAGGTAAGACTCTCCCAGTTATATTCTTTAGGGATTGGAAGTGATCTGTTATAAGGCGGTTTGCTGAACTCATCAGCCAATTTAAGGAATAGGAGGTATGTCAGTTGTTCAAGGTAATCACCATAGCTTACACCGTCATCACGGAGAGTGTTACAAAAGTTCCAGACTTTGCTTATGATTGTGGATGAATTCATTTACAATTATTTGGTTTGTTTGTTTGAGTTCTATTTAGTTTGCCTTCGAAGGCCTGTTTGAGGATTGACTGCTTCACGGTTTCAGACTTCTGAATTGCATCAGAGATAGTTTCCTCCATTTTGTCACAGAATGAAAACCTGTGTTCAATTTCTGCAACTATCATCTCTTGTTCCTCTCTAGGTGGAATCACTATTTCGATGGATGCAATTGTTTTAAGTGAAACTTCCTTAAAAGTTGTACCGCTAGCTTTTTCAAAAATCTTTTGAGTAATAGCTTTCAAGAAATAATACAAATAATCACATGTAACTCTGCTACTTGGGATAATGCTCTTAAATCCCTGATTAGTGCACAAGTCATTCTTAGCGATTGCTACATAGCCGATAGGAGCTCTTGAAGATAGGAGAACTGATCCGGACGGAATAATCCGTGCTGAGGATTTACTGAGGCCTTTAATTGTAATTGAGCGTCTTCCATGGTCAATATACTTATGATAATAACCAGAAAGATCAGCTGGTGTTATCCAGGGAACATCTCCATCCCAATAATCAGGTTCTTTAGTTGATGGTGTCCCCCCAGAAGCTATTTCTCCAACTTCGGATATTTTGACAATTTCCCATGCGGAGAAGTTTACCTTGCCTGATGTTCTATTATAAGGGAGTCCTCCTTCAAATGCATATTTAAGCACCGCCTGTCTGTAAGTTTTTAGTTGCTCCTTTGCGGTTTCAAGTTGCCCCCGTCCGGCATCAAGCTCACTGAAAAGCGCCTCAATTATTTCAACTATCTGTTGTTGTACTTCTAATGGAGGAAGGATAATTCTTCTACCATAGATGTCATCTCTGCTTAATCCTGGGATAGCAGTAGATTTTTCAACAACCTTCAGGTTAATGTAGGAGAGTTGATAATAAAGAAATTTAATATTGAAGTTGGAAACACTTTTTACATAGTAGGTTGTATCAATTGGCCAGCAAGGGCCCAATGACAAAAAAACCGACCCAATTGAACCCTTTCTTCCAACTACAATACAATCCTCCTTAACGAGAGAATGGTCATGGTATCCCACAATGCCACTTGATCCATATACTGGGATCTTACCGCTATTTATCCTTTTTTCTTTTGGGAGCCCCTTCCCATACTCGAATTTGAGTACCTCACTTATCTGTACCTCCCTCCAGCCTGTAGGCAATTCTCTGAGCATCATAATATTTATTTCTTCATTATTGATTTAATGAATGGTGAAGGTGGTGAATTGATATTAAATTCTAGATCTATGTCAAGTTCTTATAGAGTTACATCTATTCCCCAGTATTCTGATTTACCTGGTAGCCTTGACCGATAAGTTCAAGTACGTTTTCGTTATAAAGTGGTTGATTCGCATAGGAAATCTTCCCATCATGTGCCAGCTTACCAATTATTATTGACGGATGAATCTCCAGCTTTAAAGCACATTCTTCAATCTTAAGCGTTGTTAAATATGCGAGATAGGGTTCAAGAAATGCAGTAATCTCATTATATTTCAGTATTTTACCAGCAAGGCTATTTGCTTCATCTTCAATCCTGCTCCTTTCCTGGTTACTGAAGTTATCAAGTATGAATGGAGTCTTGTCGTCTAAATGTTTAATAATATGTGCAATCTCATGTGCGATAGTGAACCAGAAGTTATCAATGCGCTTGTAGCGGCCAGTATAAACAATCACTGGATTGCCTCCTGACAAGAATGCTGCCCCATCAAG
>CAYLYN010000234.1:0-6307 GCA_964387565.1 uncultured Rikenellaceae bacterium
TTGTTTTGTTTTAACTGTTTCCAATAACTCCTGCTGTGCTGTAATTAGTTCAGGTGAATATATTTCTGCGAGTATCTGACCTTTTCTAACAGATTCTCCTGTAAAATTTACTGACAATCTTTCTATTCGTCCGGGAATATGTGCTACCTGACTCTGAAATAGCCTTTCATCAGCCTGCACCTTACCATAAAGGCGCACCTCTTTTACCGGCTTTTGTTTAGTAACAACAGAAGTAAGGACATTAGCTAGTTGAGCAGCCTCTTTTGTCAAATGAATTGCAGAGGGATCTACAGAAGTTGTATTGCTCCTGACAAGAGGAATTAATTCCATTCCACAGATAGGGCATTTACCAGGCTGATCCATTCTTATCTGAGGGTGCATTGCGCATGTCCAGATAGTACCTTGAGCAACTTCTGTTGAATGATCGTGTTTCTCTTCGGTTTTTTGAGAGGGATGAAAAACCAACCATCCGATAAATGTACCAAGTATCAATATGAGACTATAATTCACATATTTATTCGAGAATATTTTAAAGCGTCTTAATTTTTTCATTGTGTTTCAGATTTATTGTTTTTGAGTATATGCCATTAATCGTTTTAGCCATGCAATTGCAGTATTGAAATCAGCGACTGCTTCCACTTGTTTGAGTTCATAGTCAAGTGTCTGCTGCCGAACACGCAGAACATCTGTAAGTCCTGATGCAGATGTTGAAAAACTTTTCAGCATAAGATCAAGTGATTTTGATGCCAGTTGGAATTGATTCTCATAAAGTTTTACTCTCCGCTGTGCATCCTGATACAACAGTACAGCCTGATAATACTCTGCCTGCAGAGAATTGGCAGCTGCCTGATAATTTGCAGAAGTAGCTTCTCTTAACAAGTCGGCTTCTTTTTGCATTGCAGTATATTTCTTTCTGTAGATGGGCAGAGTAAAGACTGCCATTGGCATTACCATGTCTTTTCCATTCATTGCAGAAGTTGACATTTCACTTTTACCAATTACCGAATAATTAAGACCTAAACCAACCATTGGATAACCCATGCGTGTAACCATTTTTTTCCTTGCCTCCAATGATTGTTTTTCGAAATTTAACATGCCCAGCATTGGATTGTTTGCCAGCATACTATCGGACACAACTGTCAATGAAAATTCAAGAGAATCCCTGATTATATTTTCATACGTGTAAACCGGGGATGTTACAGACCTGTTCAGATAAGTGTTAAACTTTGCTGTAATCGAGTTTTGTTGATTTTTCAATAAAGCTATATTGTTTTCAAGGTCACTGGACTCGATCTGGATCCTGTATATATCTGCCAGACCGGAACTCCCTGGGGATGATCCCATGGATCCCGATTGCATTGAAGATGCCTGACCCGATCCCGAAGAACCTGTATTACTCTGTCCTCCGCCCATAGTCTGCATTCCGGAAGAAACTGCACTCGTACCGCTGCTACTAACAGAGGAAGCCGGTGAACTCTGTGAGGAAGTCCCTGAGTTTTCCAGTGAAGCAGATTTGAATCTGACCATGGCAAGCCTTTCAATCAACTTAAGGATCTCAATATTCTTTTCTGAAATACTGATATCTTTTTGAACTTTATATAGTTCGTACCAAGTGCGCTGGACATCATAAAAGACCTGCAGCTTTGCATCACGAAAAAGTTCAAATTTTGCTTTTGCCATAAGGCTCATCTCATCTTTTCCATATTTCAGAACACCAAACCATGGGAACATCTGCATCAATCTTAAATCTGCAACCTGATTACCGCTAACCAGCTCCATTGGACTCAGAAATACTCCAGCACTTAATTCAGGATCTGGCAAACTGCCAACCTGAGGTATCTTTTGTAGCGCGGCCTGATATTCACTGAATTTTTGGAGAACACCCGGATTATTTTTTGCTGCAATTTCGAGATATCGTAAAAGCGAATCAGGATATTGCTGGCTACTGGCGAGAATCCAGCTACCCAGTGCAATAATTGTAATCAGTAATTTTTTATATATTATCTGTTTCATTTTCTTTTTCCAATTGATTATTAATTGTTTGAGCAGCCAATTTATTTTTGTGCGTTACTTCTCCCTCTCTCCACATTGCCTGGAACAGGGGTACCACAAATACGGTCATTACCTGAATTACCATTCCTCCAAATGTGGGGATTGCCATAGGAACCATTATATCGGCTCCTTTACCCGTTGATGAAAGTACAGGAAGCAAAGCAATTACAGCAACTGCAGTTGTCATCATAGCCGGACGAACACGTTTTTTCCCTGCCATTACAACCGCTTCACGTACGTCATGAACTGTGGCTGGTTTCATATCTTCAAATACCTGATGGATATAAGTACCCATTATTACTCCATCGTTTGTCGCAATCCCAAACAGGGCAATGAATCCAACCCACACGGCCACACTCAGGTTTATGGTGTGCATTTGGAACATATCACGAAGGTTCAGTCCTGCGACTGAGAAATTCATGAACCAATCCTGTCCATACAGCCATAGCATTATAAATCCACCAGAGAAAGCTACGAATACACCTGAGAAGTGAATGAAGGATGCAGTAATAGTACGGAATTGGAAATACAATAAAAGCAATATCATAATTAAGCTTATAGGGACAACAATTGCAAGTCTTTTTGTAGCTCTTAATTGGTTTTCATAATTACCGGCAAATTTATATGTGACACCAGGAGGAAGCATTATCTCGCCAGAGTCGATCTTGCCTTTTATAATTTTACTTGCTTCTTCGACCACATCAACTTCTGCTTTTCCTTCAATTTTATCAAAGATTACAAAGCCAACAAGGAATGTATTTTCGCTTCTTATCATTTGTGCACCTCTGGTATAATCAATATCGGCAATTTCGCTCAGTGGAATTTGGACTCCATTCATTGCAGGGATGAGTATGCGTTTTAAATCTTCCGGATTATCACGCAATTCGCGGGCATATCTTACCCTGAGAGGAAACCGTTCACGTCCTTCGACAGAGGTTGAGAGCGACATGCCACCGACAGCGACCTGCAAAATCTCCTGCACATCTTTAATGGTCATGCCATAACGGGCCATAGCTTCGCGATTGAGTTTTATCTCGAGATATGGAGCTCCTACAGCACGGTCATAAAAAACCGCTGAGGTTTTAATTGAAGGGACTTCCTTTAAAGCTTTCTCAAACATCATTCCTGCCTGTTCAATTGTATTAAGATCGGGGCCATATACTTTCAGTCCCATTGGAGCACGCATCCCTGTAGAAAGCATAACGAGACGGGTTTCAATAGGCTGCAATTTAGGAGCCGAAGTCAATCCGGGAATATCAGTCACCTTTACAATCTCTTTCCAGATATCGAGTGGTTTTTTGATCTGAGGCCGCCACTGACGGAAATATTCTCCTTTACTATCTGCAATCAGACTATCTGCAGGAATAACTCTGAAAGATTCTTTTTCAGGATTGTAAGTTGAATTGTTCTTCAGGATATAATTTCCCTTTTTGTCCACTTTAAACTGCATACGGTGCCCGTTTTCATCAAGAATATATTCAGAACGATAGTTTATTGTATTTTCGAACATCTGGATAGGTGCAGGGTCGAGAGCAGAATTAACACGACCCCATTTGCCTACAGCAACTTCTACTTCTGGTATCGTAGCAAGACGCTTATCGAGCGTTTCAATATATACCAGGTTTTTTTCTATACTTGAATGAGGCATACTGGTAGGCATAAGAAGAAATGAACCTTCATTAAGCGATGGCATGAATTCTTTACCTGTACCGGGAAATGTTCTAACTGCACCCTGCCAGAATGATGTTTGCCGAAAAGTTTTCCACCCTATTTTTTCAGCTCCTTTTGGTATTATACCGAAAATTTTATCGACGCCCTGCCATGCAAGCATACCAAACAACAGAGTAACTGCGGGTATCATGAGAAACTTCCATTTATTAAGTAATGCCCACCGGAGAATTTTTTCATAAAAATGGACCATCGACATTAATGCCAATAGAATAACTGTAACAATTCCTGCAACGAAAAGGAAGTTGGCAAATTCACTGATATGTGCACCAAGTGGCAGCCACTCAATTGAGAGATACCAGGTTGCAAAAAGTACAGTAATAAAAATGTTAATATAGTTTGGAAATTCTTTGCGTTTTTCAGACCATCTGTAATCAAGCAGATTATTCATTCCAACAGCAATTAATGCTAACGCCGGCCACATTTGCCAGAATACAACAAATAAGAATCCTGCTGCTATTAAACAACCATTCCATATTCTCTTTATTTTCTTCCTATCGAAAGAGATGTTAAAGAAAATATGTACAAGTGTAGGAAGTACAATAATACCAAGAAGGAATGCCGAAAGCAGTGCAAAAGTTTTTGTAAAAGCAAGAGGATGGAATAGTTTTCCTTCCTGTGCCTGCATGGCAAATACCGGAAGGAAGCTTACAATAGTAGTTGCAATTGAAGTGACTACTGCTGCCCTTACTTCTGTTGTTGCCTGGTATATTACATCCATCAGTTTTTTACCACGGATCCCATGATTCTCGGGCATCTCGAGGTGCCGGAGAATATTCTCCACATCAACTATTCCAATATCGACCATTACACCAATGGCAATGGCTATACCTGAGAGGGCAACAATATTTGCATCTATTCCGAAGAAACGCATGAGTATAAATGTCATTAATACCCCAACCGGCAACAAACCAGCTACAATAAGAGATGCCCTCAGGTTCATTACGAGTACAATAATTACGATTATGCTTATAAGAATTTCATGCGAAAGAGCTGATTCCAGAGTCCCTATGGTTTCTTTAATCAGTCCTGTTCTGTCATAAAAAGGAACTACTGTTACCTTTGAAACAGAACCGTCGGGCAGAGTTTTTTGTGGTAATCCTGCCTCGATTTCCTTTATCTTATCTTTTACGTTGTTGATTACTTCCATTGGGTTTGAGCCATACCTTGCTACAACTACAGCACCGACAGCTTCAGAACCGGCCTTATCGAGACCTCCCCGACGTGTGGCAGGACCAAAAGTGACATGAGCTACATCTTTAATGCGCACAGGAACATTATCTCTGACCGCCACAACAGATAATTCCAGATCATTCAGAGTTTTAACATATCCAAGACCACGGATAATGTATTCTACGTTATTCAGCTCAATTGTTTCAGCACCTATGTCAAGATTGCTTTGCTTAACTGCATTCATAACATCCATAACAGAGACATTATAAGCCTTCAGGGCATCAGGATTAAGATCAACCTGGTATTCCTTTACAAATCCTCCTACTGATGCTACCTCAGATACCCCTTCTGCGGTTGAAAGACTATACTTAACATAGAAATCCTGAATTGTTTTAAGTTCCGAGGGATCCCAGCCACCATTTGGTTTTCCGGTTTTAGGATCTCGACCCTCAAGAGTGTACCAATATATCTGACCGAGTGCCGTTGCATCCGGACCTAATGCAGGTTGAACACCGGCAGGTAAGGTTCCTGATGGGAGAGAATTTAGTTTTTCAAGAATCCTCGATCTGCTCCAGTAAAACTCCACATTATCTTTAAAGATGATATAGATAAAAGACATTCCAAACATGGAAGTACTTCTGATTGTCTGAACTCCTGGGATACCTAATAAGGCAGTAGTTAAAGGATAGCTGATCTGATCCTGAATGTCCCTGGGAGATCTTCCCATCCATTCGGTAGCAACTATCTGTTGGTTTTCACCTATATCAGGAATGGCATCCACGGGAACAGGATCTCTGGGTAAAAGACCCGATTTCAGATTGAACGGCATAGTTACCAATCCCATTACCACAAAAGCGATAAGAAATATAAAGGTTATCAGCCTATTATCGAGGAAAAACTTAACTAATCGGTTAAATATGTTATTCTCTTTCATTTTTTTCTTTCAATAAATTTGCATCTATTTTGATTATAATCTTAATTTTTTAAATAATTATCTCAAAATTAAACAATTATGTTTAAAAAAAGGAACGACTGTCTGAAAACTTCCACTCAAATCCCCAGTTTAAACAGTCGTTCCGGGGTCTGCATGATATGAATTATGCTGCATACCTTTCCATAGAAGGTTAAGTTAGGGTAGTAGTGGGCAATGCCATGCCATCTGTTCAATTTTCCTTCCCGATTATGGGTATTTGCCCGATTCATCACTATGGATTCCGATATGCTTAATGCACTTTTAATATACATGCAGGTATTCTGAATTATAAATTAATTAGTTATACCTTTTCTGAATTTATTTGATCCCATTGCTTTCAAGAAAATGATTGATCTTAAAATGTTTATGAAACTCGTCATA
>CAYLYN010000235.1:0-6247 GCA_964387565.1 uncultured Rikenellaceae bacterium
TCGGCTTCAATTCCGAACGGAAAAAATACTGGAAGTAGCCTCTTCCGTTTATTAATTCAAATGAAGGATCGATCCTCGAGGAGTACAGTTCATAAAGGTTTTCTGCCTGTCCTTTTTCAATATCTTTACAGATATTATTGAAATTGCTTTCAGGAAAAAGCGATGCTTGCTGTCCCGATAAGGCTTCTAAAAAGAATAATAGTAAAATTGATAATGAATATTTGACCATAAATGTAATTTGTGCGTATATTAATATCAAATTAACAATTATAATTTCATGGAAGAACTACCATTTGTAAAATCAAACCAGCATTTCGTAAGTTCCTGTTATCTCTGCATTGTTTATTTATAAATATTGCCTCATAAATTTCCAGCGAATATTAATTAAAGGAATAGTAAAAATAATGATTAAGCCAGAAGGAAATGAAATTAAACTGGTATAAACTTCTGTTAATATTTTTTATTCTGGGTAATCTGGTGACATGCATCGATCCGTTCAGTCCAAATCTTGATAAATTTGAATCTCTGCTTGTGGTTGATGCTCTTCTGACAGATGAAAACCGGTCCAACTATGTTTCAATATCACGTTCAATTATGACCGCTGATGAAAGTCCCGCAATGGTTTCGGGAGCTCTGGTTCAGATAAAGGATGATAAGGGAAATGGTACCACATTAAGTGAAATATCCAAAGGAATATATAAAACTGACAGCCTCGAATTCAGGGGAGAAGCAGGCAGGTCATATATATTATATATCAAAACAGATGATGGCGAGGAATATGAATCAGATAAATGTTTTCTGTGGCCGGTTCAGGATATTGACAGTATTTATATCACTAAAGGCCAGGAGATAGTTGACACTGAGCCAAAGGAGGGGATTTGGATAAATATTGATTCGAAAGGTGAAAGTGCCTGCAGATATTACCGCTGGAAAATTGAGGAGTGGTGGAAATTTGAAGTGCCATTTCCAAAAGCATACACCTATATTAATGGCGATTCAATTATTCCATATTCTCCCATAAAGAGAACATGCTGGGCCAATAATAAGTCATATGATATTTTAATAAAGTCCAGCGAAACAGGGATCTCTGATCCGGTAATGTTCATTGGATCAGAAGAATCAGACAGGTTATTGATACAGTATTTTATTGAGGTCAGGCAACTTTCCATATCAAAAAGTGAATATGAATTCTGGGAAAGCATGCAAAAGATAAATGAAACCGGAGGTGATATCTTTGATAAGCAGCCTTTCCAGATATACGGGAACATTCATAATATTAACAGATCAGATGAACAGGTTCTGGGTTATTTCCAGGTTTCAGGAGCAAAAGTGGCAAGCAGGTATATTACTCAAAGCCAGCTTGAGGCATTTGAACTTCCCCGATATAATTATGATTGCGGAAAAATTGAGCAGGGACCCATCGATTACTTAGATCCTGCGCTTGGTGGACCGCTGCCTACACTTGATCAGATTTATGGATGGTATACCAGCGAAGGCCTTACTTTTATCTGGGCATTGTTTTTCCCCGGACCAAATGCCAGACTGGTATTTGTTAATCCATACTGTGCCGATTGTACTTTAAGAGGGAGCATGACCAGGCCCGATTTCTGGATCGATCTGAATTGAAAGTCAGGGAATTATGCTTCAGTTTATAAATATATAAATGACATTATTCAAACATAAGATAGAATTTTTCGCAGTTATATTTTTTATGACTTCACAGATCCTGCTTTCACAGGATAAGCTGTCTGATACGGATGCACTTGAACAAATAAGATATACCGAAGAACTGTTAGTCCGTACTGACCGTGATATTTACGTGGTTGGTGAAAGAGTATTTCTCAAAATATTCAAATTAAATGCGATCACACGTACTCCCGGCAATGTCAGTCAGGTTGTATATATTGAATTACTGGATGCTTCAGGCAATCCTATTACCCAGCTCAAGATAGGTGTAAGCGGATTTTCAGCTTCGTGTGAATTCAGAATTCCTGAAACCTTACAGACTGGCAGTTATTTAATACGGTCCTGTACACGATGGATGCAGAACTTCCCAGGCGATTATTTCTCCTATAAAAGGATTTCAGTCATTAATCCTTTTGAAGAGGTAAGTAAGATCAAATTGCCATCACCAGGGCAGCAGCCTGACACCATTGCTTTTTATCCGGAAAGTGGTTCCCTTGCCCTGGGTGTTGAATCTCTTGTTGGATTCAGGTGTTTTGATAAAAGCGGGGACCCATCAGGGATTAACGGATATGTAGTTGATTCACATAATGATACTCTCTGCAATGTTAGGTCAGATTCCAGAGGTTACGGATTCTTCTCATTAAAACCTCGTAACACCGATAAGATCTATCTTGTTACAGGTGAGAACAGAAGGAATAACAGGAAATTTCTTCTTCCAGCAGTTACAGACTCAGCCATAGTATTTTCTGTTGATGCTGAATCTGAAAAGGATATTTTCCGGGTGGAGATTAGTGGTAATGAAAGAAATAATTATGACAGACGAAGATTATTTCTTGTTTATACACCGGTCAATAATTTTGATCTGAAAAAAGAGATTACCATTAATGGCAGCTTAGAAATCATGTTGCAAAAAGATAAACTGCCATACGGACCTGCCTGTATCAGAATAACTGATGATAATGGATTTATCTTAGCTAAAAGATGGGTGTACAATGAGAGAAAGGAAGCTGTCAGCTTTAATGTTAAGCTGAACAGGAATATTTATTCAGCAAGGGATAAAGTGAAAATTGAAGTAACTGCCACTGATCCTGATGGTAAGCCACTCAAGAGCGATCTCCTGATTTCAGTTGCAAAATCTTTTTCGTATGATAAAACCAATTGCAGTAATAGTTCAGGATACAGTCAGTTGCCTGTTTTTGCGACACTCGCAGCCACCCCCGGAAATTATGATATTAATGATTATCTCATATTCTATTCTGAAGAGAACATCAATATAAACTATAATGGAAATACTTTCTATTCATTTCTTCCTGAACTGAGAGGACATCTTGTCACCGGTAGAATCAGAAACACAATAACAGGAGAACCTGTCGGAGAAGAAAATGTTGTACTATCCTTTGTTGGTGAAAAAGCAAACTGCAGATTCTCAAAAACTGACAGTGCCGGACAATTTAATTTTGTTATCAATGATTATGGCACCAGGGAGATAGTAATTCAGCCATTATCACCTGAGGTGACCGACTATCTTGTTGAACTTGACAATCCCTTCCCCACCGTTTCAAAAAAGTACAGAGCTTTCCCTTTTTATCCTGACAGCAGCATGCTGGATGAAATCAATAAGGCTGTAATAAGCATGCAGGTCCAGAACATTTATGAACCTTATGAAAAGCATAAATCAGCTACAATTGTACCCGAAGATAAGGATTTCTACGGTGTACCTGATGATACAATTTTAGTATCACGGTATATTGAACTTTCCTCACTCAGGGAGATCATTAAAGAAATTGTTCCCTGGGTCAGTATCTACAGGAAGAACGGCCAGAGTAAATTTAAAATAATCAGCGGACCGCTTTCATTGCCCTTCGATTCGGATCCGTTGATGCTTGTTGACGGGGTACCGGTTAATGATCTTGACAAGATACTGTTAATTGATCCCCAGGATTTACACAGAATTGAAATTCTGAAAGAGAGATACCTGATATCTGATATTATCATAGAAGGGATTATACATTTCATTACTTATAAGCACAACCTTAGTGCTCCTGAGTTTGAAAAACCTCTCTTCAGACGGGAGTTCGAAGCACTTAAGCCTGTAAGCAGTTATTATTTACCTGACTATTCAGATGATATGCTTGCCGGGAGCCGGATACCTGATTTCCGGAATACTATGTACTGGAATCCTGATCTCAGTACCGGAGATGACGGAAATGCGGAAGTTGAATTTTATACATCTGATGAGCCCGGCGAATATACTATTATAGTGGAAGGTATAACAAAGGATGGCTTAGCCGGAAGATCGGAAACCAGGTTTCTTGTTAAAGGAAAGGAGACCAGGTGATATAATGTAAAAAGACCCGGAAGTTTATTGATTAAATGAAAAAAGCCCCTCCGGAATAGGAGAGGCTTTTAAATATGAGATTAAATATCCTAATAGAACTTATACCTCTTGTCAACTATATTTGCTTCTTTACGCAAAGCTTCATAAGCTTCGTAACTTCCTCTCATCTGGAAGCTTGCGGCCAGCCTGTCCTGTAATGCCTTTATATCTTCATTCTGCGATTCTGTAATGTTGTTTACTGTAAGCATGAAGACTCCGTTAGTTCCTTTGACCGGTCCTGTAAGGGTTCCCTGGGTCGCCACTGATGCTGCCGCTGTAAGAGCAGGTTCAGTTCCCAGACCCGGTACTGTGAATGATCTGAAATTAACCTGGGATGCATCCTGAACAGTAAGATTCATTGAAGAAGCCAAAGCATCAAGAGATTTCCCCTCGCCTGAATTCTTTTTGAACTCTTCTGCTATCACATCAGCTTTTTTATCTTTCAGGAGTGCAAACCGGATGTCACTCTCAACATCCTTAACATTTGCATATCCATCCTTCTGAACCATTGTGCAGTATGCCACTACATACTTGTCGCCTATCTCAAACACTGCCTGCTGACTGTTATCAAGTACTATCTTCCCTTTCTCGGCATTGAACAGCGACATTATTAGAAAACGAGGATTTTCAAGTCCGGGCAGGGTTTTTTGCTGCGGAGTAACATTATTTGCAACTCTCTTGTTAAGATTATTATCTGCAATTGCCTTTGTGAACTTCTCGTAAGTATCATTTGTACCGGCAAACTGACTGGCCTCACTGTATATTTTCTGGTTGGTCATTGTACCAGGTACAATTTTTCTGTCAATATATCCGATATTATATTTTTTTGTGCTTTTTGATTGATCGAGTATCTCAATAATATGAACTCCAAATGTAGTTTCTGCTATTTTAATATCACCCTTCTTTGCAGTAAAACATGCATTATTAAAAGGTAACACCATTCTTCCCTCGGTAAACCATCCCAGATCACCTCCGATTTGTGCTGAACCCTGGTCATCTGAGTAATTCCTGGCAATATCCTCAAATTTTGAAGTACCTTTTTTTATTGTCAGTACAAGGCTGTCTGCCAGTTTTTTTGCATCCTCGGTTGTTCTTGTACTTCCTGTAGAGAGTAAAATGTGTCGTGCATGTACTGAATCGGGCCTGTTTTCAGCAGCAATCAGTTTTGCCAGTTTGTATGAGCCATCTTCCAGGTAGGGTCCGAATACAGTATTAAGGTCCTCTTTCATCACAAATTTCTTCAATGTATCAGGTACATTCTGGATAGGATAGAAGAAGCCGATATGGCGTGAATCTGCAGTAAGATTAATGAACTGTACCGGATCAGGAGCTGTGGCGAATTCATCTTTCGTTCTTGTTATCCATTCTTCGGCCTGCTTAATATCATCCTCTGAGGGAACCACATCGAATGTTACGTATTCAATGTCCCTTACAGCTGTTCTCTTAAAGCTTTCCTTCTTCTTTTCATAATAAGCTTTTATATCGCTCTGGCTTATTTTAACCGAAGAATCCGGAATGGAAGAGTAATTCTTTATTATATAGCTGAAATCAACAGTATTTCCTGATAGGTTCCTGTCAAACTCAGCCTGCCTGGATGTGACGAAAAGTCCTTTTGATACATATGTATTGTATTTGGTGTTCATTCTCTCATTTACAATCTCATTCTCAAAGAAAAGCCAGTATTTCTTTGCAGTTTCATCAACTTCTGTCTGCTTGAGAAAATTCACCATGAATGATTTATTGAATTGTCCTGTCTGCTGATCGGTGAACAACTGCTGAACAATTATGTGAGGCTGGTTTCCGAAAACAAGTTCATCGAGTTCTTCAGCACTTACTCCCATCCCAAGTTTTTCATACTGGCCATCAAGTATTGTTTCCCTGACTATCTGCTGCCACATCTGTTCGCGTACCTGTTCCGTAGTTGTTTCATCCAGATCCCTGCCTGACAGTTTATAAATTTCAATCAGATTCTGAAGTCTGAGTTCATAATCCTGGTATGAGACTGATTTTCCTCCTATCTCTCCTATTTCATAATATTCCTTCTGCCTAAGTCTCTGTCCCCTGCCATTACCAAAGAAATCACTTACAACAAAGAGTAACAGGGAGACCCCAATTACTCCTGCTACCAACACTCCGGCTTTTTCACGCAAAAATTGAAGTGTTGACATTTAATGATATCAGTTT
>CAYLYN010000236.1:0-6180 GCA_964387565.1 uncultured Rikenellaceae bacterium
ATCAGATCCCATGCGCCAACGACAGGGTTCACCGGTCCCTGGTTGCATCCGGCAACAAAGAGCAGGATCATAGCGCTGAAAAGAACAGTCTTTTTCATAGGCTTATAATTTTGATTTAACGTTCCCCAATGGCTGATATGTAAATTTACGCTATGACAGGATATGAGTCAAGTTTTTCTGCAGTGTGTCCGGGTACTTCGTATAAGTCAGTATTCGTCATATCTGCTCATAGTGCGCTACCAGACCTGCAGGGGACCTGCTACGTTAGCCGGTGGGTGAGCTTAAGATTTTCTTTACGTGATCTTCAGACAAATATTGGCGCCGGGGCAATAAAGAAAAGGACAACTGACTGAATAACCATATCCTTTCTGACGGTTTTACGTTTGAGGAGCATATAGATCATCAATGCTATTGCCATTGCATTACCGGTATAGACTATTAAAGTGCCGGCTGGCGTCCCTCCTGTCTCCAGAAAATTGCCGAGGAACACCGTGGCATATATGAATCCTGCCATGGCATTGGCGGGGGAGTTCTTGTAATCCCCTATTAAAGGAAAGTCCCATCCCAGGGCAAGGTAAAAAAGAGCGCCTGTCAGCATGGTGTATCTGAACCATGGCAGCATGTCGAGGATTGGATTGAGGAATGCACACAAAGCAAAGATGATGAACATGATCCTCTGAAGGCGATCTTTCTTCATACGGTTTTGATTGATGCAGCTTATCAAAAATAATAAAAAACATTTGGCTTTTATAGATTAACGTTTTATATTTGAGATGCTGCATTTCTAAAACAATTCACATGAGGTCCTTGCAAGTCTTATGGACTACCATTGGTGTATTCCGGTGTGGTCATACAAAAAGTTACCAGTCAGATGGACAAGTAGCCGGGAGTGGTTTATAACTTAATTTTCATCCCGCTATGAAATTCATCCCAAAGGTGCTTATTGACAAAGTTCTTGAAAATTACTTGTCGGTTGTGACAACAAGAAGCAGGTCTGTCTACTGGCTTATAATATTGATATTGCTCGTTATGCTAGGTTCTCTTCCATTTATCTCCGTAGATGTTGCAGTGAGGGCCGGGGGATATTTTCAATCCGACATTGAGCGTCAGGTAATCCACTCCCCATGTAATGGCAAGGTATTTTTTAATGCAATCCGAACAGGAATGCAGATTACAAAGGGAGATACACTTATGATTATCGGTTCTGAAACCTTAAAGGCGGAATTAGCTGCCATTAGTCAGAAGATAAGTGAAAACAATATTGCAATGGAAGACCTGGGAAGGCTCTTGTCTGCAAAATTGTTGAACAGCTCAATCAGCGTCATCCCTCTTGTTACAAAAAGATATTATGCTGAATACTCCAATTTAGTAAGGCTTGTTGAGCTCCATGCACAGTCTTATTACAAAATCAGATCAGACTATCAAAGAAAAAAGATTTTGCATGACCAGAAAATCATCTCAGATGCCGAGTACGAGGTTTCTTACTTCAACTTTAAATCGGAGGAAGGAAACCTCACACAGGTTTATACAGAAAGTATGGCAAACTGGGAAATGGATATCGACCGAAGGCGGAGTGACTCAATATTACTTCAGGCTGAATTGCAAAAATGTCTTGAGGAAATCAGAAACAGGGTGGTTTTAGCTCCCATAGATGGGGAAATAGTTCAGAGCAATGATATTCAGAACGGAACCTTTGTTTATGGGAATCAGCCGGTTGCAGAAATTTCCCCTGAGGGTGACCTGATGGCTGTTTGCTATGTTTCACCAAAAGATATTGGCTTGATAAGGCAAAATTTACAGGTGCTTATTCAGGTTGACGCCCTGAGGTATACGGAATGGGGCCTGCTTAAAGCCCAAATTACAGATGTTCCGGACGATTTGATAATTGATAATGACCAATCAGCATACTTCAGGATCAAATGCAAACCGGAGAAGACATTCTTAAGTCTTAAAAATGGGGTAAAGGCAGATCTTACGAAGGGGATGAGTTTCAACGCAAGGATAGTTATAGCCAGGAGGACTTTGCTAAATCTATTATTTGACAAAACGGAAGACTGGATCAATCCTTATTCGAACTGAGTAAAATTAAAGTCATGGGCATTAAGGTAAAGCAGAGGGACATCACAGATTGCGGCGCGGCATGTCTTGCATCTGTGGCCTCCTTTTACAGGGTCCACATGCCGATCTCAAAAATCAGGCAATTTGCCGGCACAGACCGAAAGGGAACCAATATCCTGGGTTTGATAGAAGCCGCAGATAAGATGGGTTTTACTGCCAAAGGCGTAAAAGCGGATTGGGACAGCCTTTTCAAAATTCCTTTTCCTACCATTGCTCATATTGTTGTAAAAGGTATCCTGACACATTACGTTGTGCTCCTTAAGATTACCGGGACTGTTATTAAAATAATGGATCCTGCAGATGGTGCAATTCACAGGATCAGGCATGAGGATTTTAAAAACCAATGGACAGGTGTTCTGGTTCTTATTGCGCCAGGTGAAAGATTTACAATAAGAAATGAAAAGTCCAGTCTGACAAGCCGGTTAATGCAATTGGTAAAGCCAAGCAGGGGCATTTTGTTGCAGTCACTTGTTGGTGCATTGATTTATTCGATACTCGGATTAGCAATTTCGTTATACGTTGGAAAAATAGTCGATAATGTTATTCCGGGTGGCAATGCAAATCTGCTTAATCTGTTAGGTGTGGCCATGATTATAATTATTTTGTTCAGGCTGCTGCTTTTGACTTTTCAGTCTGTTTTTATTCTAAAAACCGGTCAGAGAATCGATGCGACATTGATTCTGGGCTACTATCAACAGCTTTTAAGATTACCAAAGTCCTTCTTCGACAATATGAGGACCGGTGAGATAATCTCCAGAATTGGAGATGCAGTCAAAATCAGGGTGTTTGTGAATGATGTTTCAATCAGTCTGGTACTGAATATTTTTATTCTGCTTGTGTCATTTTTCTTAATGTTCGCTTTCTACTGGAAATTGGCATTACTAATTTCAGCTGTCATACCGTTTTACTACATCATTTACTTCGTTTCAAACAGGCTAAATAAGCGTACACAAAGGACTGTCATGGAACGTTCGGCCGATCTTGAAGCGCAGTTGGTTGAATCCCTGAATGCAGCCGGCACGATCAAAAGATATTCTTTGGAAGATGTTGCCAACCTAAAGACAGAGACCAGGTTTATTGGACTTCTTGAAAGCGTCTACAAATCAGGACTAAATTCACTTTTTTCATCGGCTTCATCAGGTTTTCTAACCCAGATAGTAACTGTTACCGTAATGTGGCTAGGCGCAGGGTATGTTCTAAATACACACATCACAGCCGGAGAGTTAATGTCCTTTTATGCAATCATCGGATATTTTACTGGTCCAGTCAACGGAATAATAAATTACAATAAGACGTTGCAGGATGCAAGGATAGCTGCTGACCGGCTTTTTGAAATATTTGACCTTGAACCGGAAGATGATAGCGGTAGAATTGACATGACACCTGAGCATGTAGATGACATACATTTTGAGAAGGTCTTTTTCAGGTATGGTTCAAGGATTACAGTTTTCGAGTCACTGGACTTGCACATTAAAAAGGGATCTTTTACGGCCATAGTAGGAGAGAGCGGTTCAGGAAAGACTACAATAGCATCTCTGTTGCATCGGTTATACCCGTTGAACAGTGGCACTATCAGACTAGGTACAAATAATATTTCACATTTTTCAAACAGCTCTATTCGTAAGATAATAGCCTGTGTTCCGCAGGAGATTGATCTATTCTCCGGATCAATCGCTGAAAATATTGCTCCGGCTGATCTTAACCCTGATATGGACAGATTGCTGCATTTGTGCAACAGCCTTGGCATGTCTGAGTTCATTGAGAGTCTGCCGGGAGGTTTTAATACACTTATAGGCGAACATGGAGCTACACTGTCGGGTGGACAAAGACAACGCATAGCCATAGCAAGGGCGTTGTATAATGATCCCGAGATATTGGTACTTGATGAAGCTACATCATCACTCGATCCAATTTCTGAAGAGAAAATTCAGAACGCTTTGATACAATTCAAGATGGCCGGCAAGACTCTGATCGTTATTGCTCACAGACTTTCTACCATTTCCAGGGCTGACATTATTTACGTTCTCCATAAAGGACAGGTTTCAGAGTGCGGTACATTTAACGAGCTCGTCAAAGCAGATGGAATTTTCATGCAGATGCTTCAGCATCAGAAATTGGTTGTTAACTATCAGCATGAGAAACAAAATACACTGGTGTTATGAAAGTATTTGAATATTTGGATCGTATCAGTAGGATGCACAAAATGTTGAACGGGCAACACACCGGGACTCCCTCAGAATTCGCCAGCCACTTAGGGGTTAGCAGAACCACTCTTTATGAGATGATCGATGAGTTAAAATCTCGAGGCGCCCCGATTTCTTACTCAAAATCATCATGCACTTTCTTTTACACCGAGCCGTTCGAAATTAATGTAAGCTGCTCTATGCGATCACTCAATCACGTTGAAGAAAAACAACTGACCGGCGGCAACTTTTACGGTAGAGTTCTTTTTTTCCGGACGATACTGGCGGAAATTAGTATTTGATAATCCCATTAAAGGATATTAGAAGTACTAACTAAAACTAAAGGAATTATGGAAAAAGCGTTGAATTTAACCTTGCCCGGGATGACAGAACTGGGTTATGAGGAGATGCAACAAACCAATGGCGGATGGATAAGAATTTTTTATGCTTATCTTGTTATGCTCGCTAAAGAGGCTGTGACTGAGGGCCTAGATAAGTGTATCGAAGATTTTAAAGAAGGATTCGAAGAAGGTTATAATAATTAAACAAGAAGAGAGATGAAATTAATCGCATTAGACAGAACAGAAGCGCTGAACATTAACGGCGGTGGACCGACTTGGAAGTGGTCAGGCGAAGTTATTGCTGCTATAATGGGTTTTATTGAAGATCTTGGTAATAGTTACTCAAGTACACCGGAGGGCCAGGCCGTTCAGCAAGCTCTCTTGGACTTTCATTAATCGTCTATTATTGATTGTGAGAATCAAAAAGTGGTGAGCTTCATTTAACAATGCGAGCTCACCGCTTCATATTATTAATAAATTCAAAAAACATGTATTATGCTATCATAATATCAGTTTTATCAGTGATATCAATAGTTTCAATTTTAATTTCTATTCAGATTAGAAAGCAAAGCGTGTTATCAATGGATTTATTCTCCTTCAAATTCAAGTATCTTGGTGGAGCATTGGTAATTATTTCGATATTTCTTAGCTTATTTGAGCTGATGGAAGATGAATTATACAATAACATCAGGATTTTTATTGCTAATTTAGGTTTGATCATTATAGTATTATCCAGAGACAAGCTTGAATACAGAGATAGCAGTTTTATCAAGATATCTTGTTTCTTTCTATCAACCTTTATTTATTATTTGGTAAATCAATTGTTGGTAATATTTTTTGGGGTTGGAGAAACAATTGAATTGTCAAGGTATATTTTAGACCTCCTAGTTATTTACCTTATTTCATATTATTTTATCAAATCTAAACTTAAGAAAGGTGTATAAGCAGTTTAAGCTAATTCCATCTGTCAACTATTTAATCGAAGCTCCGGTATATATATTCATATTGATATTCTATTGTCCTTCAGTGCTGCTAGGAGCCATAACAACATTCCTGCCTGAACCTGACATGGCAGGTTCCCTGACAACCGATGGTGTCGTCCTTGATTTGCTAATTGCCGTGATTGTGGCTCCGGCCATAGAAACACTCCTATTTCAATCATTAATAATAGAAATTATTTGCAAAATTATAAAAAGACCAAGAAAGAACATTTGTATTGCAGTAATAGTCTCTTCTCTAGCGTTTGCATTGAATCATCCGTACAGTACAAGTTATTTTCTCATTACTTTAGGGGCAGGGATTATCTTGGCATTAGCATATTACTTGGGAAGATACAGAAAAGAAAGCGCAATAATATTAGTATTCTTGATTCACTCACTCTATAATTTATCAAGTTCACTATACAATATGTTTGTATAAGAGTCCGGTCGAAGGAGTGATCTATTATCAAGTAATTTATCCGATTCAGATTCACCTTCTGAGTAATATGTATTAATTCAATTCATCTAATATGGAGATCATACTTGTAGTTTTGTTCG
>CAYLYN010000237.1:0-6136 GCA_964387565.1 uncultured Rikenellaceae bacterium
TGTAGCGGAGGGAGGATTCGAACCTCCGACCTTTGGGTTATGAGCCCAACGAGCTACCACTGCTCCACCCCGCAATGTGGGTGCAAAGGTAATGCATATAATCTAATCACCAAAAATATTAGTAAAATAATTAAAAGTCCGGAGTCCGAAGTCCGAAGTATGAAGCTCAAAGAGTTATGCCATTAAATATCTCTTCCGACTTCCATCTTCGGCCTTCCGGCTTTCAATTTAAATCACTAATTTTGCTGGCTAAACTGTAATTAACTCTAATACATATAGTCATGCCAAGAGTATTTAAAGCCACTGAAGTGGAAAAGGAAGAGAAAGAGGTAAAAAGAGATTATCTCGACAGGCATATGCCTCATGTATTTTGTCCTGACGAAGTAAAAAGAGGAGAAAAATTTGAAATTAAGGTCAGGCTTGGAGAAGAATATGTCCATCCTGATGACGCTGACCATTTTATTAGTGTGATTCAGCTCTGGAACCGCGAGACCCTTCTTGCAGAAGCCCGCTATACAGCTGGTGTGTACGGACATAAACCAAATCACTTCGAAATTGATTTCTACATAGTTGCTCCCGAAGTATCTATGAACCTTTCTGCGATGGCAGTCTGTACCAAACATGGACTATGGCAAAGTGAAGACAAACCAGTTAAAGTTATATAACAGGTATCAGGCATAAGGCGTCGGGCGTCAGGATTAGAAGGAAATATTTTTTACCTGTTGCCTGTTGCCTGTCGCCTGTCGCCATATATTATTATCTTTGCAGCCTGTAATATGTGATCATGGCTAAAACCGAAACAAAAAAACGCACCTGGCGCGATAAATACAGGTTTTCTATAATTAATGATGCCACATTTGAAGAGGTCTGGAGAATCCGTATGACCCAGTATTCAGCATTCTTATTAATTACCTTTCTTGTTGTATTTATTATCGGTTCCACAACTGCTCTGATTTCTTTTACCAACCTGCGTGAATTCATTCCGGGGTATCCTGATGTGACTATGAGGCGCAATATCCTTTTAAGTGCAATTCGTCTTGACTCTCTCGACAGGGAACTCGCCCTGAGAGATAAATACTTTGCAAATATAAGTGCAATAGTCCAGGGAAAACAGCCTCCTGAGACAATAGTCGATCTCGATTCGGCCCGTGATTATGGTGCAATTACTTTCACCAGTTCTCCGGAAGACTCAGCTTTAAGATCAAGGATTGAAGAGGAAGAACAATTCAACCTTACCCTGGGACTTACATCTCATGAAACTGTTACCGGACTTTCAGGGATGCATTTTTTCCCTCCTGTGAAAGGGATTATTTCAGGAAAGTATGACCTCAGAACAAATCACTTCGGAACAGATATAGTCACAAAACCCAAGGCCGTTGTATCAGCTGCTCTGGATGGTACGGTAATCTTTACCGGATGGACAATGGAGACGGGATATGTTATTGAAATTCAGCATTCAAATAATGTTGTTACCATATATAAACATAATGCAAGCCTTCTGATGGAGACCGGCACCCTTGTGAGAGCAGGTGAACCTATATCCGTAGTAGGCGATTCCGGGGAACTTTATACCTCAGGTCCCCATCTTCATTTCGAGATTTGGTATAAGGGTAATTCCCTGGATCCTGAAAAGCATATTTTATTTTAGCATCTGACCGGTTAATGGCTGAAAGAATTGCAATACTAGGATCAACAGGCTCCATCGGAACACAAACGCTGGATGTTATTTCCAGGTTCCCTGAGAGGTTCCATGTTGAAGTTCTGGCAGCCGGAAATAACTACGAAATTCTTGCAGACCAGGCTCTGCGTTTTAATCCTGATATTGTAATAATTGGAAACAGCCAGTATTATCACCGGCTCAGGGAGTTGCTGAAAGATACTTCAATAAAGGTATATGCTGGGAGTGATGCAATTGAGCAGGTGGTTACATCTTCATCTGTTGATGTTGTCCTTGCTTCGATTGTTGGTTACTCAGGTTTGAGATCAACAATTTCTGCAGTGAAGGCTGGAAAGAAAATCGCACTTGCAAATAAGGAAACCCTGGTTGTTGCGGGAAGTATTATCGAGAAGCTTACAAGTGAGTCAGGAAGCAGGATTCTTCCGGTAGATTCAGAACATTCTGCAATTCTGCAATGTCTTACAGGAGAAATGGGAAATCCTGTTGAACATATTTCACTTACCGCCTCAGGAGGTCCGTTCCTGCATTTTACTCCTGAAAGACTCAATGAAATAACGCCTAAGATGGCCCTTAAGCATCCCAACTGGGATATGGGCAGCAAGATTACAATTGATTCTGCATCTCTCATGAACAAAGGTCTCGAAGTGATTGAAGCTAAATGGCTGTTCGATCTTGACCCTGAACAGATTAAGGTTGTCGTTCATCCCCAGTCGATAATACATTCATTTGTTCATTTTGCTGATGGCTCTGTAAAGGCGCAACTTGGAATTCCGGATATGAGGGTTCCTATACTTTATGCTCTTACTTATCCTGAAAGACTGACAACTGACCTTCCCCGTCTGGACCTTCTCAAAGGTTGTTCCCTTACTTTTTCGGAACCTGATCTGAAGAGATTCAGAAATCTTTCCCTGGCTTATGATGCGCTTAAAGAAGGAGGTAATATGCCATGTATTCTTAATGCTGCAAATGAAGTAGCCGTAAATGCATTTCTGGAAGAGCAGATAGCTTTTACACAGATGCCTGATGTTGTCAGATATTCAATGGAGAATACAGAATTTTCCTCCTCTCCTGATCTCAATTTTCTTGAGGTTTCAGACAGATCGGCCCGGGAGCTTGCTAAAGAATATATTTTAAAACTTATTAATAAAAGATGACAATACTTATTAAAATACTGCAATTTGTTCTTAGTCTTTCAATTCTTGTAATAATACATGAGTTTGGCCATTTTTTAATGGCAAAATATTTCAAGACCAGGGTTGAGAAGTTCTACCTGTTTTTTGATCCCTGGTTTTCCCTTTTCAAATTCAAAAGAGGTGAAACCGAATATGGTATAGGATGGCTTCCGCTGGGCGGATATGTTAAGATTTCAGGGATGATAGATGAATCAATGGATAAGGAACAGATGAAGCTTCCTCCCCAGCCTTACGAGTTCAGATCAAAGAGCTCATGGCAGCGGTTGCTGATAATGACTGGCGGAGTGCTATTCAACTTTATCCTGGCAATGCTGATCTTTGTATTTGTACTGTTTGCCTGGGGAGAAACATATCTGCCTACAGCTAACGTGAAATATGGAATAGTAACTGATTCTGTGGGATATGCCATAGGATTGAGAAATGGAGACAAGATTCTTTCAGTTGATAATCAGCCGGTTGAGAATTTCATGCAGATAACAAGTGAAATTGTACTGAATGACAGAAAAACAATACAGGTTGAAAGGAATGGTGAATTTGTCAATATCGAAATCCCCAAAGAATATATACCAAAGATGCTGAAGGGGAAAGGTCATATTACATACCGGACTCCATTCCAGTCCATGAAAATAAATTCTTTCTTTAAGGTATCCCCTGCCAGGGAAGCCGGGTTGCTGACGAATGACGAAATTACCGGAATTGACAACCTGACTTTTCAATATTCCGATGAATTTCAGAATTACCTTAAATCAAACATAGAGAAACCTATAACTCTTAATATTCTTCGCGAAGGAAAAACGGAGAATGTTATAGTAACCCCAAATAAGGAGGGTCTGCTTGGGATCTATTATACAGGCAAATCCCTTGACCAGGTTTTTGAGATGAAAACCATAGAATATGGCTTCCTCGAATCAATTCCCGCAGGTATAGCCAAAGGATTCAGGACCATTGCAGACTATCTGAAACAGTTTAAACTTCTTTTTTCGAAAGATACAAAGGCATACGAATCATTAGGAGGTTTCATTACAATCGGAAGTATATTCCCGGGAGTATGGGACTGGCATTCATTCTGGGATCTGACAGCCTTTCTTTCAATAATTCTGGCAGTAATGAATATTTTGCCAATACCGGCACTTGACGGAGGGCATGTTATGTTCCTGCTTTATGAGGTGGTAACAGGCAGGAAGCCAAGTGATAAATTCCTTGAATATGCCCAGATAGCAGGCATGGTCATACTTTTCTCACTTCTCCTTCTTGCCAACGGGAATGATATCCTCAGACTTATCAGGAAATAGAATTATTTTAAGAGAGCCTTGCTTATGATCAAAGAATTTATACCTTTGCTGAAATTCTAAAAACTTAAAGAGATGGGAAAGATAGGAATGACTGAGATTATTCTCATTTTACTGGTTGTGGTTCTGCTTTTCGGGGGTCGCAAGATTCCTGAACTCATGAAAGGTATTGGTCAGGGTATGAAGGAATTCAAAAAGGCATCAAAATTTGACCCTGATGCCGAAGAGAGTAAAGAGGTTGCAGCGAAAGACAAATTTTAACCTTAGATATTTAAAGGGACCTGCATTGAAAAATGCAGGTTTTTTTTCGTCTGAGATTTTTTGAACCGCTTATTGTATTCTGACCTTCAATAAGGTTATGGAGCTTTTGGCAAGTCTGGACCGGAATTTGTCTGCATAATATAGTTCTACTTTGACAGATTGGATAAAGACCTGATTTTTCTCCTTTTTTCGCCCCTGCCCTAAAGGGAGAAAGGAGAAAAATCTACCTGTTCCCTTTAGGGATTCAGGGCAAAAACAGGTAGATTTTTCGAATATGTCAAAGTAGAAATAGGTTGAACCTGATGAACAACTGGAAAGGATCTGTGTTTTATCCAGAACTAACCTATCAGCTCATATTTCTGATTCCGCCGGCCAGGAACAAACCCGGCTTCCCTGATTATATTTATCATCTCATCTGCATTAAACCTGTTTCCTCCTCCTGCAGCACTGACAACATTTTCCTCTATCATAATGGAGCCGAGATCATTTGCTCCGGCATTAAGGGCAATCATTCCAATTTCCTTACCCACAGTAAGAATTGATGCCTGGATATTGGTAATATTATTGAGTATTATGCGACTGATTGCTATTATCCTTATATAGTCAATTCCTGAGTAACTGCTTTTAATGCCATGCCTGATTTTCAGATTTGTCCCTTCATCCTGGAATGGCCATGGTATAAAAGTTATGAAACCATAGTTTCCTGAGGGTCTCTCTTCCTGCAGATCCCTTAACCTGATCAGGTGTTCAATCCTCTCTTCTTCAGTTTCAATATGTCCGTACATCATTGTAGCAGAAGTAGGCAGGTTCATCCGGTGAGCCTCTCTCATAACACCCAGCCATTCCGAAGATACTGCCTTGGCAGGAGATACAATTGCTCTTACCCTGTCGGAAAGAATCTCAGCACCTGCTCCCGGCAGCGAGTCAAGTCCGGCATCAATAAGACGCATCAATACTTCCTGATACGTAAGCTTTTCCTTTCTGGCGAGGTATACTATCTCAGGCGGGCCAAGGGCATGAAGCTTTAATGTAGGGTATAGCTTCTTTAAGGTTCTGAATAAATCTATATAAAAGTTAATACCCAGGTCAGGGTTCATGCCTCCCTGAAGCAACAGCTGGTCTCCACCAAGAGAGAAGAGCTCATCAATCTTTTTAATATAATCATCTGTAGTTGTGATATATGAATCATCAGATCCTTTCTTCCTGCAGAAATTGCAAAAGGTACACTGCGAAAAACAGACATTAGTGATATTTACATTTCTGTCGATCATCCAGCCGGCTGTTTTCCCCGGAACATGATGCTGCCTGAGCTTACCGGCAATAAACATCAACTCTTCAAGGGGAGCTGTGGTATAGAGAATCAAACCTTCTTCCTTTGTAAGAGGAACCAGATTTAGTGCCTTTTCATATAATGAGCCCAGATTCATTTTACTATAATTACTCTAGTGTTAACCACTGCAAAGGTAATGCTTTGAAATCGAATCATTCAATAATTTAATTAACTTTGACTTCTTAATTTATGCGCTATCCTGATATGAAACCTGAAATAATTAAGACTACACAAATAACAGAAGATCAGTCAGTTGTTTGTATAATTGGAGATAAAGGATTACCAGAATGGTTGAATCTGAACAGGGATGAGACTGAGTTTGCAACAGGTAGTTTTAAAGACAAGCAAGATCATGTTTTTATCAACACATACAAAAGGTGTATTT
>CAYLYN010000238.1:0-6112 GCA_964387565.1 uncultured Rikenellaceae bacterium
TATTTTATAAAATTCCATCCATAATTAATTCCTGATCTCCTTCTGAAAAAAGTAGTGTCAATCCTATAATGCAACAAAAATTCAGGAAGGTTGGCAAACATCAAACCATTTCTTAAGGCTTTTCCCCAATAAAAATAATCTTCCATTAAGGTAGCTTCCTCAGGGTAAAAACCTATCTTTTCAATCATAGTCCTCCGAAACATGACTGAGGGATGAACCATTGGTGTTCTATATAAAAAAAGTCGCTTAATTGAGTTATGATCTCTTGGTAAAATATAATCAGCTACTTTCTCTCCCGTTTCGTTTATTACTTTTGCCCAGCTTCCAACACATTCAATTCCTTTGTTTGCAAAAAAAAACTTGTGCTGGATCATCAATCTTCCGGAATCTGATATATCATCCGCATCCATTCTGGCAATATATTCAATACCAGGTTCTTTTAAAATTATTCTCAAAAGAAAATTCAATGCGACTGCAAGACCCTCATTTTTTTCTAATCTGAAAATCCTTATCCTACAGTCCTTCAGGCTCATCAGGTAGTTATAACATAATGATGAAACCGGCCCATCAAGAGCTATAAAAAACAGGAAATTTGAGTAAGTCTGTTTTAAAATACTCTCAACTGATGACTTCAAATAATCGAGTCTATCATTCATGTAAACAGACATAATAACAGCAGTATCCGGTTTCTGATCAGACATTTTTATAAAGCTCGTAATAATTCCGAGACATCCTGCCCGATGTATAATGGTTCAAGAATTTACTATAAGCTTTCTCAACTTTTTCTCTGAGCTTATCTGCATTTCTAAGGAGAATTTGACTTAATGAATTCTGACTGCCTGATATGTAAAAAGTAACCTCATCTTCCTCAAACAATTCCCTGAATACATCAATATCTGGACATATTACAGGAATCCTACAGGATACAGCCTCAACCAGTGCAAGTCCAAATCCTTCTGAGGATGAAGAAGAAACAAACAGGTCGAAGTACTCATAACAACTCTGAGGATAACGAATGAAACCACAAAACAGACAGCGATCTGAGACTTTATATTTACGTGCAAGGTCCTCAAGATCTTTTCTTAAATGACCTTCTCCTATTATAACGAGCGCTGAATCAGTTCTTTCAGATATAAATCTTATCAGGAAATCAATTCTTTTCCGACGTTCAAGTACACCGACAGTGCCTATCACCCTGAATCCAAGTGACCGTAAGTCCTTAATATTTTTTATTATCTCGCTTTTACCATTATCATATAAAAATTCTTTATCTATTCCGTTATGTATGACAATAAGCTTTGATTTATCAAACCACTGTGAATAGTATTTGCGTAAAGATTGTGAAACACAAACCAGCTTATCGGCTTTTCGCCATGAAAAAATCCACAGACAGCCAATTATCCACGAAATCACCAAACCATATTTAAATCTCAGATCAGCAAAAACATAATTATGTATTGTCACATAATGCTTCCTGATATTCTTTCTGTGGAATCTTGCATAAAAGTCAGGTATAAATCCATGTGTATGAACAATATCATAACTATCTGATAACGGTTTCAACCAGGATAACTTTTCAATTTTTGAGTTTATCCCTATATCTGCATCATAAGTATCATACATGTAGAACAAATCAATATTAATGTCATTTTCGGAATGAAGTTTATTAATAATTGACCTCACAACCAATACGGGCGCTTTCCATTTTAACCTGGGTACTATAATTGCGATTTGTTTATCCGACGGCATTCCCATTCAAGATTCTGATGTTAAATATATAATGAAATGCAACCGGATAAATAAATAGCAACATAATCACATCAAGCCGGTTAAGGAAATTTGAAAACGGTAGCAGAGACACCATGGTAACTAATATACAATACGTACTGATAGCGGTGGCATTCCATTTATGTAAAATATACAGACAAGCTTTTATAAATATTAAAATGTATATCATGAGGATTATCATGCCTAACCATCCAAGCGTATGAAATCCAATCAGAAAAACTGTTCCCACAATCAAGTGAGGATGAATAAGCAAAAGGTCAGGATGTACTAATAAACTCTTCTTTTCCAGTCTTAGTATTATGCTTTGTGGTACTAAACAGTAGAATAAAAAATCTTTAAAATCTGAATTGTTAAGAAAGCCCTTGCTGTTATCAACATTGAGTTGAAGATTTGCAAGCGGGGAGGTTTCATATATGTATGTCATGAATTGATCAGGACCCGCTCCTGATTGTACAAATCTCTCATTTGCAGCAAATTCCTCCATCACCTGATCTCCATCCAGATTACTTTTAAGATTTCCATACGACCCAAAAAGAAATGAAAGAACAGGGATAAGAAATATAGAAATCAGAATATATATAATTTTAATGCTTCGTTTTTGCAAAATGTAAACCAAAAGTGATGAAAAAGAAATCCAAATTATTGAAGCTCTTCGGAATAAAAAGAAATTTATAAGAATAAACAACAAAACGTATATCAGATATTTAGGCTTCCGCTGTGTGAGATAAGTCTGATATAAAAAAACCGAGAAAAAAATGCTTAATGAATTAAAGACCGGATCTATTACAGGAACACCAAACTCTCTGTAATCTTTAGATTTATCAAAAAAAGGAATATATCCCATTACCCAAACGTTGATTATACCAAGGAGAAGTATTGCATAGAAAACAAGATCAAATAACTTGTCTTTCCGGACTGTGTCATGATCAAATGTTTTAGATACAACCTTTGGAATCTTCATTCCAAAATATACAGATATAATAAAAGAAACAAAAAGAAAAACCAAAAGACTGACCGATAATTCCGGATATAATTCGCTCCATCCTAATGAATACAGCAAAATTGCTGTTGCAAATGAAATTACGTACAAATAAAATGGATTGACCAGAAATCCTGTATCAAGCGGCCTCAAAAGAATTTTTAGCATCAATAACAGATAAAAGCCATTCTGAAAGTTCCAGTTTTTTAATTGAATCCGGCACAGGAAAGGTTTTACTCTCCAATATCCAATTTATATCAACGTCGTCAAAGCCAGTGCTGATCACTTTGATCTGATTTTTGTTATAATATTCTTCTTCTTGAATACTATAATTTGTGGTAATTATTTTTTTCCCTAAAGAAAGTGCCTCAATAATTCTTTGGGAATACCCATTTTGCTCAGCATAGTTAATATCAAGTACGACATTTGATCCATGCAGGTGTTTTCTTATTTCATTTAGATCAAGGGGTTCATGTACCAGGAAATCTCGAGTCAAAATCTTCTCAATCGCTTCATAATTTGATAAAAAATCATTGATCCAATAAAATATTGAAAATGGTTTAAGTATTCTGTAAATATAATTGTTATGAAAAAATCTCTTGCTACCAGCCCATAATATAAAGTACAGATTAATTCCGCATAAAGATCCTTTTTCCCAAATCTTGTCAAGAATCTTTAAACGTTTTAAATTGAATTTCCCAGCAAAGAAGACGTGATGCTCAATTACTGACTTTAATTTCTGCTCTTTATCAATATAAAAATTTGGCTTATATTTAATCCCTAATTCACAAGAATCCTTCCTGTCAAAAGAATAGGATTTATCGAACAGTTTTGTTTCTTTTTGCCAGGAATAATTTGACATGGAATCCCATAAAAACAATACTGATCTGATAGAAGGATTAGCTTTCTTAAGCAATTTGAAAAGATATTGGCATACAGAATGACAATTTATTGCCAAAAGAATATCATATCTCGTATTTGCCATAGTGCTGAAAACACTGTTTATATAACGGACATCTGGTCTGAAAGTTAAATAATATAATCTCCTGAATAAGATAAACTTTGAATTTTTACCATGATAATCAAATTTTAAAATTTTATTCTCCACATAAGAAACATCATATCCAAGATTTTCTAAAGTGTAATATATCTCCAGCTCCATCCCATAGAATTTAGGAGCAAGAAGCAGCAATCTCTCAGGCAACTAAGTTTATTTTAATTACAGTACTGCTTATAGACTTTTTCAATTCCTTCAGTCAAGGGAATCTTACTCTCCCACCCTATTTTTTTTAGAGTTGAAACATCCAGTTGTTTTCTGAATGTACCATCAGGCTTTGTTGTATCCCACTCTAATTTACCTTTGAATCCCACAATATCTTTAACAATCTTTGCAAGTTCTGCTATTGTTTGGTCTTGTCCTGTCCCAATATTAATCTGGGTATTCTTAATTTCGGCTACCGTTGACAGTATACCGGTTATCGATGATTGTTTGTGTGTAATTAAATCACTGAAATCTACATTATGCATCAGGAAAATACATGCGTCAACCATGTCATCGACATACAGGAACTCCCGATACGGCGAACCGGAACCCCAAAGTGTTATTGAAACAAGGTGTGAGTTATGAGGTGTGAACTGTGAGGTAACTGGAACCTGATTAATTCCGTATTTACTTAAAATATTTAATATTTCTGTTTCGCCTGATTTTTCATTGACACCTTCGATGGGTCTCTTTTTTAGGTCATTTCTTATGGCTGACCAATCATTGTTTTCAAGACACTTTCCTAGATGGATCTTTCGTATAAGCGCGGGGAGTACATGGGAGGTCTCAAGATTATAGTTATCATTTGGCCCGTACATGTTCGTAGGCATGACTGAGATAAAGTTTGTCCCATACTGGATATTGTAGGATTCACACATCCTTATCCCTGCTATCTTAGCTATTGCATATGGTTCATTGGTGTATTCAAGTTCACTGGTTAGCAGATATTCTTCCTTTATTGGCTGAGGGCAATTTCTAGGGTAAACACAAGAACTTCCAAGGAAGAGCAGTTTCTTTACACCACTTAGGTAGCTCTCATGAATTATGCTATTCTGAATCATCAGGTTTTCATAAATGAACTGGGCCCTGTACTTATTATTTGCCAGAATACCCCCAACCTTTGCTGCGGCAAGAAAAACATATTCAGGCTTTTCCTTTTTGAAGAAATCCCTTACTGTCTGTTGATCTGTCAGGTCATATCCCGGGAACGGAGTAAACAATAAATTATCATAACCTTCGGACTTCAGCTTCCTGGTAATGGCACTGCCTACCATACCGGTATGGCCTGCAACATATATTTTGCTAGATTTTTCCATATAAAAAGAGCTATACTAATCTACGCTTCGCTTTTTTAAAATCGGCCAGAGTCATAATCTTAACTAAATCCTTGAATCTTGTCTTTGGTTCCCATCCAAGTTTTTGTTTTGCTTTCAGAGGATTTCCGATAAGTATATCTACCTCTGTAGGCCTGAAATATCTTGGTTCTATTGCCACTACCACCTTGCCAGTAGATTTTAGATATCCCTTCTCATCTATTCCATTACCTCTCCAATATATATCATCACCCAATACATTAAATGTCTCCTCAACAAATTCCCTGATAGAGTGAGTTTCGTTTGTAGCAAGAACATAATCATCAGGTTTATCAGCCTGCAATATCCGCCACATACCTTCCACATATTCCGGAGCATACCCCCAGTCCCTTTTGGAATCCAGATTACCCAGGTAAAGAACATCCTGCTGGCCTAAAATAATTTTTGATGCTGCTACAGTAATTTTTCTTGTAACAAAAGTTTTTCCTCTTCTTTCGCTCTCATGATTAAAGAGAATTCCATTGCAGGCAAATACATTATATGCCTCCCGATAATTCACAACAACCCAGTATGCATATAATTTTGCTGCTGCATAAGGACTCCGGGGATAAAAAGGTGTTTTCTCAGTCTGTGGAATTTCCTGCACTTTCCCATATAGTTCTGAGGTCGATGCCTGATAGAACCTTGTCTTTAAACCGACTTCCTTAATAGCATCCAGAAACCTGAGCGTTCCAACTCCATCCACTTCAGCTGTGTACTCCGGGACTTCAAATGAAACCTGAACATGAGATTGTGCACCAAGATTATAGATTTCAGTAGGACGCACCTTCTCCAATATTCTGTTAAGGTTGCTGGAATCTGTGAGATCTCCATAATGAAGGAAAAACCTTCTATCAAGATAATCAGGATTATTATAAATGTGGTCTATTCTAAATGTATTAAAGGAACTTGCCCTTCTGATCATCCCATGAACCTCATAGCCTTTATCAA
>CAYLYN010000239.1:0-6111 GCA_964387565.1 uncultured Rikenellaceae bacterium
CGCAGGGATTCTATTCTCCCTTTGAGCATCGCCCGGGTACCTCTGCCCCGTTTGGATGGTGAGAAAACAACTTAAGACTGTCTTGAAAAAACACGGATTTTCCTTACATAAATCCTCAGTAAGTGAAGGGGTTTCTTATCCGGCACAATAATACCACGATCCCTTGCACACTTTGAACCCGATTTTAAACGATTCAGGGACAATCAGTTCCCCTTCTCAAGCTCATCCATTCTCTTTACCAGAGCCTTGAAACCGTCTGAGGGATTTCCACGTCCTGCGGCAGTCGGAGGCAGCTTGCCGTAGAATGCATCTATGAACTGGTCGGTTGAGGACCATACTGTCTGCATCATCCCGTAAAATCTCGGTTTCATTTCTTTCGTTGAGTTTTTCCTGAATCCTGCCATGTCTTCAGCCTGTGCAACGCAAATCTCCGGTTTTCTTCCTGTACAGGTTATGACCCTGAAGCCCTTCATGGCAAAATAAACAGGAGTCGCATCGGCCCTTTCATAATGCCAGTCGCAGATGACCACATCTTTTGGTATCATGTCAATGGCACGCCAGGTATAATTATAACTCCCTTCCCAGAGTCCGATGCCGGTTGTTTTTCCATCAATCAGCCGGTCACCCCAGATCCATAGTTCCCTGTTCTTCTGAGCAAGATGATTTCTGATCTTGTTTACTTCACCCGCAAAAAGCTCTGCCTTGTCAACACCTGCGCACCGCGGACATTTATCATCACCAAGGTAGAATACTTCATCCATCCCGGCATGAAAGGCATCAGCTTCAAACACATCACATATCTCGTCGATAATTGCGAACAGTACCTTATGAAGGTCGGGATGAAGGGGACAATAGCTTTTACAATAGAGATCATCGCTGTTAGGCCATACATATTTTTCCGGCATTTTTATATGAGGTGTTTCATCGAACCCGGGAAATTTTTCCAGAAGTATGTTTGGTTTCTCCCTCCATGACTGGTGTCCGAGGAGGTTGATCTGGGGTATGATCCTGATGTTGTTCTTCTTGCAGACGGCCACCATCTTTTTTACATCTTCTTTTGATAGTGATGAAGGATCAGACAGCTGGGGGTAACTCTCGAACTGGTAATTATAATCCTTGTCGCAGACAAAGACAACCAGGGTATTAATCCCTTTTGCGGCCAGTTCTTCATCAATGAATTTCACAAAACGATCCACCTCGTTGTGCCGGGGCGAAGTACAGCTGAATCCTTTTACCTGGAATAGCTTTTCGGAAGAAGTCTGTGCAAAAGCAAGCGGATGCAATGCCAGGAACATAATCAGAACGGAGGGAGTAATGATCATTCTTTTCATCTCATATTAATTTTTATACTCAAATAAAAAAATGGCAGATCCTCCTGACGAGGATTCTTTGTCACATGTAAATTACAAATATTAATGGAATATAATGTCTCTTTTTTTTTCGTAAATTCAACTGGAAAAATAATCTGCTTGAAATGAAAAAATCAGTTCTATTACTTATCGTAACAATCAGCATTTCACTGCTGACACTTTCAGGGCAATATGATAATCCCGGAAAATTCGGTCCGGGAGACAAGGTGTATTCGGGTGTGAATATTCACTTTACAACAGGACATGAGAAGGATCTTGATATGATTGCTTCAGCCGGATTTAAAATAATCAGGATGGATTTTGTCTGGCAGTCCACAGAACGTGAAAAAGGAGTGTATAACTGGTCAGCTTATGATGAGCTGACTGCAAATCTGAATAAGCGGGGCATCAGAGCACTCTATATTCTTGATTATTCAAATTCGCTATATGAGGAGCAGACCGAATCGAAGGATCCTATATCAGGAAAAATAACTAAATCGGTTGCAGCACCACATCATGAAGAAAGTGTTGCGGCATTTGCAAAATGGGCGGCAGCTGCCGCTCTGCACTTCAGGGGGAATAACATTATTTGGGAGATATGGAATGAACCAAATATAAATTTCTGGAGGCCTGCTCCCGATGTGGAACAATACAACAGGCTTGCAGCAGCAACCTGCAAGGCTGTCAGGAAAGCAGTCCCTGAAGCGATTATAATTGGTCCTGCAACTTCGCAACTTCCGGTGCCGTTCATAGAAGCATTCCTTGCTTCAGGAGTTATGGAATACATCGACGCCGTTAGTGTGCATCCTTACAGAAGGTATTACCTGTCGCCTGAAACTGCTGCTGAGGATTACAATAAGATACGTGAACTGATAGTTAAATACACACCTGCAGGCAAAAAAGAAATTCCGATCATCAGTGGTGAATGGGGATACTCCTCTTCCTCAAAAGGCGTTTCTGTTGAGACCCAGGCTGCTTATATAGTGCGGATGCAACTTTCAAACCTTGTATATGGTATTCCTTTTTCAATCTGGTATGACTGGAAAAATGACGGGCCCGATCCGGAGGAGCATGAACATAACTTCGGGACAGTAACTTACGATCTGGAGCCAAAGCCTGCATATAATGCGATAAAATATATGAACGAACAGCTTAAGGACTTCATTTTTACAAGAAGGGTGGATGTAAAGAGAAGCAATGATTTTGTTCTTCTTTTCAGGGATGATAAAGGCAACAGGAAAATCGTGGCATGGACCACTGAAGTACCTCACTCAGCCTTACTTGATGCACAGGAATTTAAATTATCAGGGATGACTGCAAAAGACTGGTCTGGTAATGAATTGAAAGTCAGAGCAGAGAATGGGAAAATTGTTATTGATCTGGGTCTGTTGCCTCAGTATATTTCAATTCCGGGCCTGTAATTGACAGGCAAAACACGTTATTACTTATCCATTTGTATTATTCATCATAAACCAGAACCAGAACTTCTCCTTCCTTAACTGTTTTTCCGTTTTTATAAATCCGGGTTTTGGAAGAGCCAGCATTCTCATCCTGAATGGTCAGTTTTTGCAGAGACAAGGTTCCGTGAATAACTTCAAGTTTTGCTTCATTATTATTGATTACAATTTCTCCCCAGGCAGAATCTGTTGACCAGAAAGAGCTGTAATTGGAAAGATTTATCTTCGGCGAAAAGGAGAGTTCTTTTGTGACTCCGTCATATTCAATACCTGACAAAGCCAGCAAGACAGACCATGACGAAAGAGCCCTTGCATAATGAACTCCTGATTCATTATGCTCAAAAGGATTTCGTTTACTACCGTTGTGTCTGTCCTGAACTGCTTCCACAACTCTTAACCCTTCCTTAACTTTTCCTGAATAAATCAACGAAGCTGCCACCTGGTACTCCACTCCGGTCCATATTTCCTGGGCGTAAACAAATGGCAGCAAAGGCTGATTTCCATGTGGCCAGGTACACAACACCACGCCGGCTTCATCATTTAATCCATAAACCCTCTGAACATTGGAGAATTCCCTTAAGCTTTCAAAAAAATTGTATTTATAAACCGACTCCAGAGCCCTGTTTACTTTTTCTTTATCAGCAATATACCCCAGACCTGCATTGAACGCAAGGTACTGACCCAAGAGCTGATCAGCCAGGCAACCATCACCATACTGGTACTTTGGAATGCGTTTGCCTTGTGAATCAGGAGGAGAGAGTTGATGTTCACCATACAATCCCGGTTGATCGACAATGATCTGGATAAAATATTCACCGTTCCAGAGTGAATCTGCGAGCAATCGGGAGCCTTTCTCAAATACTTCCAGGTATTCTTTTGCTTTTTTCTTTTCCCTCATTGCCAGGGCCATTTCGCTTCCGGCTTTTAAAGCTGCCAGATAAGTTGAGCTGGTCATTGAACAGGGACCATAAAAATTGATGTCGTAAGTATTATGCTGTTCTCCGGAAAGCAGACCGGTTTTTCCAGGATCCCATGCAGCCTGTCGGGCGCCGACTTTCTCTCTCGACGGGGCACCGCTTCCGGTCCATGCAAATTCAAGCGATTTTTTAATATTCGGCCATAATTTTGCCAGCCATTCATTATCACCACTTAATTTCCAGTCGCGATAAACCCTTGCTATTGTTCCCATTTGTCCGTCAGCGGCAGCGGGACCGTCGAACCAGTAATTACCCGTGGGTATTATTGAACGAAAGACCTGAAATCCATCATTGAAGGTGTTATGTAAAAACTCTATCTCCCTCATCTTCCTCTCCAGTGAAGGGTATAACGATGCCAAAGCCTGTTCATAATTCCAGACGTGGGTGCAGGTGCCCGGGCAGCACCAGCCATTGTCACCTACCCCTTCAAATCCATGGACTTCGCCATCTGCAGTCACCTGGATTAAGGGGCTGGCCAGGGTAGCAACCTGTGTATTAAGAGCCTCGATAACATAATTCGGATAAGATGAATTCCGCATTACTTCTGCAAATGCCTGCGACTTACCGAGAATTTCCTTTTCGTTTTGCAGGAATTGAGACAAGACATCAGTTGCACTGGTAAATCGTTTTGCATAATAATTTTCGAAAATCTTTCCCTGTGCTTCTTCTTTGCCGAATACCTCACCCTTGTTAAAAATCCTTTTCGGGAAATACCATGAAGAGTAAAATGCAATTGATAATTCTTCTCCGGGTTTCAGGTTAAATGGAACCAGAACGGTCGACATTCTGTTTGTTGATTCATTATAGGATGTTTTTTTATAGGCAGTCACCCATCTGTCTTTTTTAATTTCGATATGTCCGTCATCACTGAAATCATCCCAGAAAATATGCGTTTCATCTCGCCATGTACCCGGATACCAGTGTGTTTGTATCTCAGCACCATCAGCGGGTGTTCCGATTATGAAACTTCCCTGGTAGTTTACCGGCACATTATCACCTTCAGGGAAGAAACGGACCCCTTCAATATCTTCATTCTTAATATATTCTGTGATAATTCTTTCAGCTTCAATCGGATTTTCCATATTTAAGGCAAGGGAAGCTTCGATGGATTTATCAGTGGGATTTTTAATTTTCCAGCAAAATCTGCAAACAGGATAATTGCTGGATTCGAAATCAAGTGGTATTATTGGATTCAATATCTGTAACGAAATATCCAGAGGGATAGCATCATCCTTAAACTGCCATAGAAGCTGCGGGTAATTGTTAATAAACCTGGCTTCGGACATACGCGGCAGACCCCACGCATAATTATGAGTGGCATCAGGGAATGGCGGAAATAATTCACGCTCAAGCAATGTCACTTTTGGTGATTTTCCCTCTTCTTTAACCCACAGGGAAAAGAATGTTTTCTCAAGTCTGCGAATCCTGTCAGGACGGTTAAATACTTCTATATGCTCTATGTTGCCTCTTCCGCCAACTAAAATGTCGCCTGTTGCAACTCCGCCAACCGGGATTCTGATTGCCTGCAGATCCTGGTCTTTAAATATTTTATTATCAATGCATTGAGCATCCAGTGATACTATAACTGAAAACCAGGCCAGACAAAGAATTAATAGATTTTTCATTGTATGATAGACTTTTTTGAAAAGTAACAAAAAAAGTATTTTAAAAGGATGAAAAACCCCGGGAATATGTATCTGATAAAAATCTTGTTGCTGCAGATGCCGGACAGGTTCCCTGTATTGCCTGATCTGACCTTATCGCACCGGAACCAGGCTCGATAAAACCAGTGTTGATGCTGTAATGGGTGCCGGAGAAAACTTTGTTATCTTTTTTCTGATCAATTAATTGCAATAGGTGCAATTTAATATGGCACAGATCACATACCGATAGCTATCGGTACCGCGCCAGCTTGGTATCCGTAATTTTCATAAAGAGTTAAGCCCCTCTCCCCCGGGAGAGGGTACCGATAGCTATCGGTAGGGGTGAGGCGGGTAATAGAGATGGTTTTGGGATAGGCTAAGAAAAAATAGGGATGGATTAGGAAAGCAGGGGATTACCTTCGGTGATCCCCGTGGGGGAGCTTCAAAGCTTAAATGAAATCCCTTCGGGATTTTATTTGTTTTCATTCAGCCCTTATTGAAAGCAAGCTTTCATAAGGTCTTCATTCAAACAAATAATCCTCCGCCTGATGGCGGAGGATTTCATTTAAGCTTTGGCGGAGAGAGGGGGATTCGAACCCCCGGTACCCTTTTGAGGTACACACGCTTTCCAGGCGTGCCAGTTAAACCACTCCTGCATCTCTCCAAAAAACCGGGGCGCAAATTA
>CAYLYN010000240.1:0-3412 GCA_964387565.1 uncultured Rikenellaceae bacterium
GGAAGAATACCAGCACAGGGTTTTGTTCTGGGGTATTCTCGGTGCCTTGATAATGAGGGCAATATTTATTTTTGCAGGAGTTGCCCTGATTAACAGGTTTCATTGGGTAGTGCTCATTTTTGGAGGCTTTCTTGTATATACCGGAATGCACATGCTTTTTCAGAAGAATGTGGCTGTGGATCCGGAAAAAAACAGTGTGGTAAAATTCTTCAGAAGATTCTTACCGGTAACAGACACCTACCATGGAGATAGATTTTTTATTAAAAAGAACCACAGGCTCTATGCAACACCGTTATTTCTTGTACTTCTTGTAATTGAATCATCAGATCTCATATTTGCTGTTGACAGCATCCCTGCTATACTGGCCATTAGCAAGGATACCTTTATTGTATACACTTCCAATATTTTTGCCATCCTGGGTTTACGTTCACTATATTTTGCAGTTTCAGGCATTATGGGGTATTTCAGGTATCTGAAGATAGGTCTTGCATTTGTACTTAGTTTTGTTGGCTCTAAGATGCTGCTCGCATACTTTAATATTGAAATTCATATAGTTATATCTCTCCTGGTAATAGTTTCAATTCTTGTTGTGTCTGTAATTGCTTCTGTGGTTATTAAGCCGCAAAGTAATTAAGAACAGATAGTCATCATCACAATATTTAATTTTAATCATAATGAACTTTATTTTATAAGGGATGTTTATTCATAATAAGCAATTTAATTAAAAATTAAAATCCCTTCAAAATGAAAAAGATGACAATTCTTATTATTCTTGTTTCTCTCTTCACTGTCACCATGGCACAGGAGGATAGAAATTTCAGGATTCCGCTGTTAGGTGAGACCGCACCTTCATTTACAGCTGAAACAACTAACGGAACCCTTAACTTCCCGGGTGATTTTGGAAAAAAATGGAAAATCCTGCTCAGCCATCCTCAGGATTTTACACCGGTTTGTTCATCAGAAATTCTTGAGTTAGCTCAGTTACAGCAAGAGTTTGAAAAACTTGGAGCTAAAGTAGTAGTTGTTTCCACTGATAACATTAAATCACACAAAGATTGGGTTGCGTCACTGGAAGAGATCAAATATAAAGACAGAGAGCCTGTAAAAATTAAATTCCCTCTGGTTGATGATTACAGCAGAACAGTAGCAAAAAAATATGGAATGATACATCCTAATACTAATTCAACAAAAGATGTAAGAGGAGTTTTTATTATTGATCCTGATAATGTTATTCAGGCCGTATATTTTTATCCTATGAGTATAGGGCGCAGTACATCAGAGCTCCTGAGAGCTTTAACCGCACTTCAGACAACCACAGGCAGTGACCATCTTGCCACACCGGCCGACTGGAAACATGGAGAGGATGTTCTGGTAACTGTTCCTCCAAAAGGAGCTGAGGATAACACAAAACCGGCACCTGATGGTTTTTACAGGGTTTCATGGTATATGCTTTTTAAAGAAGGAAGTGCACAGTAAAGTTTGACTTTATTCTGAAAAATATTTAAAAGGGTGTCCTTCCGGGACACCCTTTTAATTTTAGTTAATTGTTCATCTGAATCTGTATGCAACATAATGCCTATATCACAATGGAACCAAAAACTGAAGAAGTACAGGGATGCACAGTATTAAGATCTTTATCTGATAATTGATATCACACCAGTTTTTGGTTTTGATCCATCGTTCAGGTGAAGAATATAATGGTATGAGTCGGTAGGTAAAAGTTTGCCATCTGATGTACCGTCCCATTCATTTGCCGGGATATTCTTAGTTTTGAATACCAGTTCGCCCCATCTGTTATAGACAAATACCTCGGCATTGGGGAAGAGTTCAATATTCCTGATTTTCCAGGAATCATTAAACCCGTCATTATTCGGAGTGATTATCTCCTGCACAATTATGCATCCTTCTGAGCCTGTAACACCAATATCAACACTAGCTGAGGCAGCACATCCGTTGGCGTCAGTTACCACCAGACTATATGAGCCATCTTTAATGCCTGTACGGTCAGACTCAGTGAAGCCATCATCCCAGAAATAACTATATGGACTGGACCCACCTGTAACAGAAACGGATATACTTCCATCGGGCTGGTCAGGGCAGGAAGCATCTGTTGAAGTCATCAATACTTCCAATGCCTCAGGTTCAGTGATAGTGACATTTACAGTTGATGAACACAGGTTCGCATCCCTGACGGTAACATTATGAGAGGCGGGAGCAAGGCCGTTAAATGTGCCGGATACCTGATATGCTCCACCGTTGATACTGTATTCATATGGTGAGTTTCCTCCGGTTGCGGTTATAGTTACTGATCCGTCCGTTCCACCATTACATGAAATGTTTTTCTGAGAAGTCACTGATGCTACAATCTGTACAGGTTCTGCTATTGTCACCTGAATATCGAATATACAAAGGTTTGCATCCTGAACTGAAATTGTATAATTACCTGCACTAAGTCCTCCAAAGGTACCGGAACTCTGGAATGAACTTGTCCCAATTTTGTAGTTGTATGGTGCTACTCCGCCTGAACCGGCAACAGTTACCGACCCGGAATTATCTCCCGTACATGTGACATTGGTCTGCGAAGTTATTGTCCCTGAAACTGCTGACGAAGGCTGGATTATTGTGACAGGTAGGTCGTATGTACTGAGGCCGGCATCCCTTATTGTTATAGTGTGACTGCCTGAAGTCAGTGTTCCGAAGGTCCCTGAAGACTGAAAAGCTCCTCCATTCAAACTATATTCATAAGGTGTAATACCATCTGAACCACTAACAGTAACACTTCCTGTTGAAGATCCGAAGCAGTCAACATTGGTTTGAGATATTATGCTTCCGGAAAGAGGGAGTGACGATGGAGTAATTGTAACATTGGAGCTGCATGTTGCAGTAAGTCCGGCCCCATCAGTTACTGTATATGTTACTGTTGTAATACCTTCATTAAATGTATAGGTACCCACCAAGTTTATTCCTGTTGCCGGTGAAGTTGCTGAAGTGGCGCCGGTCATAGCCCAGGTCACTGAGCCAACGGTACAGTTATCAGAGTATGTTGCATCCGGAACGATGACTGATGCAGTTGTTTGTCCGAGGGTTGCAGATTGGTTTATGTCGGCAGGACAAGTAATAGCGGGTATCTCGTTATCAGTAATTGTAATATTGAAAATACATGTGGTCGAGTTGCCACAATTGTCTGTTGCGGTATATGTGACAGGGGTTGTACCGGCAGGGAAGGTATCTCCGGGATTATGAGAGGCTGTAACAACAAGAGAGCTGCAATTATCGGTGAAGGTCGGAACTGTCCAGGTAACAACAGCTCCGCATGTACCGGGATCATTATTGGTGGAAATATCAGTAGGGCATCCTGAAGCCGTAGGAGCAGTATTATCGAGAGCTGTAATAGTCTGTGTAACATCTTTGA
>CAYLYN010000240.1:3512-6090 GCA_964387565.1 uncultured Rikenellaceae bacterium
CAGGCACATCCGCTATGCACTGTACATTTATAGGAGCAGGGTTGGAAGCCGTAGGAGCAGTATTATCGAGAGCTGTAATAGTCTGTGTAACATCTTTGAAATTACCGCAATCATCAGTCACCCTGTAAGTTCTTGTAACGATATATGGTGTTGCTCCGCATCCGGAAGCTCCGTTATCAGCATCACTCAGGAATGCCACCGTAGGCACAGCAGTGCAGTTATCCGCTTCATCTGTAACGACATTAATGTCAGGAGCAGGCACATCCGCTATGCACTGTACATTTATAGGAGCAGGGTTGGAAGCCGTAGGCAGCTGAGTGTCATCAATTGTAATATTTTGTGTACATGTTCCAAAATTTCCACTGTTATCAGCAACTTGATAAGTTCTTGTAATTGTTTCAGGACAGCTTAATCCATTTGTTACATCTGATACAAAAGCAAAAGTGCCAGAAGATATTGCACAGTTGTCAACAGCAGTACCTCCTGCTCCGGTAAAAGCAGCAAAATCAGCATAAGGAGATGGAAGATCTGCAGAACACTGAACAGACAGGGGACCAGGACAGCTTATAACCGGAGGGATAACATCAGCAATTGTCGTTATGGTTACCGGTACAGTTGCAGTACAATTATTATTGTCTTTAACTGTCACAGTATAGCTTGCAGCTGAAAGTGATCCGAACGTCCCCGAAACCTGGTATGGTCCTGAATCAAGCTTATACTGATAGGGAGGAGTCCCTCCTGCACCAGCTATAGTAACGCTTCCATCACTTCCTCCGGAACAGGAAACATTGGTCTGGGATGCAATGCTTCCGTTCAGAGCAGCAGCTGGCTGGGTAATGGTCGCAGATCCGTTGACAAAATCACCGGCAAAGTCAGTTACTTTGACATTGTATAATCCGGGTACAAGACCTGAAATATTCTGATTGGTCGAAACAAAGCTGCCCGGACCAGTCCACAGATATGTATATGGAGGAGCTCCGCCTGAAGGAATTGCCTGTGCTGTTCCGTCATTGAGACCAAAACATGTAACATTTGTGTGGTTTACAGTAACATTAAGAGGCGCTGTATTGATACAAAGTGAGAAGGTTCCCGACGTCAGGTCATCATCAACGGATATCCAGTAATCGTTACCTGGAGTCAGTGTATTCAGGTTTAAAGTCAGTACACCCTGATTTGAAGTCCATTTTGCACAACCTATCTGGGTATTTGTGGCATCCCAAACCGCAAATTGCTGACGCTGCATCGATCCATAGCCTGATCCGGTGTTAATACTTATTTTTGCAAAGTTAGTCAGTGGCTGGAACCTGAACCATACATTCTTATTAATTGCCCCGCTCCAGCAACTACCCATAGATTCATCGGCAGTTGCAAAAATATTATCGTAAGCACCGTCGGATGAGCACCAGCTGTTGGTATTGGCCAGGAAGACAGCACCTGCCTTATAATCATAATCGATCTGATCAGTTACACAAAGCGTAAAAGTACCGGAAGTATTATCATCATCAACGGAAATCCAGTAATCTTGTCCAATAGTCAGACTGTTCGTCTGAAGTGTAACGGTACCCTGATTTGTAACCCACCTGCCGCATCCAATCTGTGTTCCTGCAGCGTTCCAGAGGGCAACCTGTTGCCTTACCATTGTACCATAGCCACCACCGGTTATAACTGATACCTTCATGAAAGTGGTTGCAGCATTGAACTTAAACCATACATTCTTGTTAATTGCCCCGCTCCAGCAGCTGCCCATGCTTTCATCAGCTGTTGCATAGATATTATCATAAGCCGCATCCGTTGAACACCAGTTTGTATTTGCAAGATTGACTGCACCGCTTTTGAAATCATAATCAATCTGGTCGTTTGTACAAATGCTGAATGACCCTGATGAATTGTCATCATCCACTGATATCCAGTAATCCTGGCCTACGGTCAGGTTGTTTGTCTGTAATACCACAATCCCCTGATTTGTGACCCATTTAGCGCAGCCTATCTCAGTTCCCGTATTGTCCCACAATGCAACCTGCTGGCGAACCATTGTGCCATATCCGCTACCGGTAATAACAGATATTTTCATGTAGGTTGTAAGAGCACTGAACCTGAACCAGACATTCTTGTTTACTAGTCCGCTCCAGCAGCTTCCCATGCTTTCATCGGCTGTAGCGAATACATTGTCAAACCCGGCATCGGATGAACACCAGTTTGCCGGGATAACAACAGCACCCGCTTTATAATTATAGTCCACCTGATCATTGGTGCAAAGGGTGAATGTTCCTGAGGTATTATCATCATCAACTGAGATATAGTATTCCTGTCCAATAGTCAGTGAATTTGTTTCCAGTGTAACTGTACCCTGGTTTGTGACCCACCTGGCACATGCAACCTCAGTCATCCCTGAATTCCAGAGTGAGAGTTGCTGACGGACCATGGTTCCAAATCCTCCGCCGGTCTTGACAGAAACCTGCATGAAACTTGTAAGCGCAGTAAATTTGAACCATACATTTTTGTTGACTGTGCCACTCCAGCAACTTCCCATTGATTCGTCAGCTGTCGCAAAAATATTATCAAATTCCCCGTCTGATGA
>CAYLYN010000241.1:0-6059 GCA_964387565.1 uncultured Rikenellaceae bacterium
AACGGCGCCGTCAGCAGATATTGTAGGAGCAGTTGGAGAGGGCAGTACTGTAACAGTAACGTTCTCAGTTTTGCTTGAACAGTTTGATGAGTTTGTTATTTTGAGTGAATATATACCGGATGAGCTTGCTAAATAGGTATTGGAATTTGCACCGGTTATGGCAGAACCATTATTTTCCCACTGGTAGGTGTATCCTCCAGTTGGAGCTACGCTCAGCTCAACGCTGCTTCCCTGGCAGAAAGTGGTAGGACCGCTTATGTTCACTGTTGGGATTGACGGAAGGGAATTGACTGTCACATCAACTGTGTTTGATGAATTTGTTTTACACCCTGAAGAATTTGCCACTTCAATAGAATATGTGCCGGATGCAGTAGCTGTGTAGGTGTTGGAGCTTGTACCCACTGCACCACCGTTAAGCTTCCACTGGTAGAAATAGCCATCGGTATAGGTAACGCTAAGTACGACCGATTCTCCCTGGCAGAAGGTCAAGGGTCCGGAATTGGTAATAAGCGGAGCGGCAGGAGAAGAATTTGCAGTAACAGCAACGGCAGATGAGTTTGTAAGGCAATTGCCGACAGTATTATTAACAGCAACATTATAACTTCCTGAGATTGATGCTGTATATGAATTTGAAGTGGCTCCTGTAATGTTAGCTCCGTCTCTTTTCCATAAATAAGTATATTGGGCGCTTAAAGGTGTTGAGAGAGTGACATTCTGTCCTGAACAGAATGTTGTTGCACCATCGGCAGACACAGCAGCTACAGGGTATCCGGCTACTGTTACTGTTTTGGATATCTCATCGGTACATCCGTTGTCAGCCTGGATCCCCAGTGAGACAGTATATTCCCCTGCAAATGAGTACGTATTTGATCCCGGATTTTGTAAAGATGAAGTGTGACTGTCTCCAAAATCCCATGACCAGAGGCTTATTGTCAGTCCATTATTATTGGTACTATTTGTAAATGAAGTAGGTGAGCCGTTGCAGACAGTTGTTGCAGTAAAATTTGCTGATGGTTTCTTTTTAACTATTACATCCTTTGTAATCACGTCTGAATAATTCTGCGTATTCACAGTCAGAGTTACCTGATAGGTTCCGTCTGTGGCATAAATGTGTGAAGGATCCTGTGTACTTGCGGTTTGACCATCTCCGAATTCCCATAACCAGTTGACAATACTCTCTCCCTGAACAATAGTATTATCGGTAAATTGAGTTGCTGTTCCGAAGCAGGATTCGGTTGCTGAAAATCCAGCATTCACTACTGTTATTGTAAATGATTCTTCGGGTGCCCAGGGACTTCCCTTGAAAGCATTGTTTACTGCCTGTACGCTCCAGTAATAAGTACCTACAGGTAAAGTGTTGAGCTGGTAGCTCATATTCAGGTCTGTATTTCCGATTCTTGTGACTTTTCTTTTACCTGTAATTATATCAGACTCAGGGGATACAATATCATATGCGCCGGGACTTGTTCCGACTCTCACATTATATGATACACCAGTATTCCGGACATCCTGCCAGGTAAGTAATATTCCATATCCCTCTTTGGATGATGAGAGATTTTCAGGAGCATTTACTGTTGCAGCCGGAATATTAAGGTCATTCCTGAACAGTTTACTGTTGGCTCCGTATGTGCTATTTGTACCTGAAAGCAATAGATCCAGATCTCCGTCTTCATCAAAATCTGCCCATCCGCTTTTGCCTTGCCACAATCCGGGTAGCATGTAATCTATTTCTTCGAAAGTCATATTACCCTTGTTGTCATATATCTTGGTTATCAGGGAAAAACTCTGTCCCGAGAGCAGAACGTCGAGATCATTGTCATTATCATAATCACCCGAACTTACAGATCCGTATGTTGTTCCCCTGAAAAATGTATTGATTCTCTGAAAATTCATTGAACCGGTATTTCTTAACAGCATGGTTTCTTTTATTTCCACATCTGTATTACCTGATAAAATTATATCAGGATTCCTGTCATTGTCAAAATCGCCGATATCAAATTCAGTATGGTGATACATGAATTTCGGTATTGAAGGAATATGTACCGCAAAGCCTTCTTCTGTTTTCTCGTACAATTTCAAAGTGCCTTCCCCATCAAATGTAACCAGGTCGCCCCCCATATCTCTGTTCAGATCCCACGAGCGGTCACCTGGTTTGAATATCGGCAGATCATGATATAATGTGGAAAATGTGAAGCTTCCTTCATTAATCAGTATTATACTGTTAGGGAAAAGCAAGTCAGTAAGACCATCATTATTAAAATCCCCGAAAGTAAATTTCATTCCATAACTGGTTTCATCATATTCTTTAGTAAATACTCCGCTGCCATTATTCTCAAACATTACAATTCTCTGACCAAATTGTCCTACAATAGCTGCAATATCCATGTCATTGTCATTGTCCAGATCAATCCATCTCAGATCAAAACCCATATCTCCCAATGAAAATACAGGAACAGGGTTGAATGTACCGTTACCAGTATTTTCATAAACATTATTGAACCATACCCAGTCACTCTCAACGTAATTCCCTGCGAAAAGAAGGTCCTGATCTCCATCGGAGTCATAGTCTCCCCAATCGAAATTTATCTGGTACCGTGCAGGGATGAAAGGATTAGCAAGTTCTACAAAATAATCTCCAATTACAATTGTTCCGCTTTCTGAAAAGAGAGAACCTCCGTTTGAATTATTAATTGCTTGTACTTTCCAATAGTAAGTTCCTTTTAGCGGTATGGTAACTCTGTAACTATTACCGGTTATTGGCCCTGGTTGAGGAACAAGCCGATAACCCGTATTTATCTGTGAAAGAGGTGTGACTATATCATGTCCGCCTTCAGTGGTGCCAATCATGATATCATAGCTGACCCCTTTATCTGTAGCTCCTGCAGGTTCATTCCATGAGAGAATCACATCACGGCCTCTTCTTATGGAATTCAGGCCGTCAGGGGCATTAAAGACCGGCTTTGTTGCAGAGCTTTGATTGTAAAATATGGATTTATCAAAATTGACTGATATCTGAAAGAAATCTTCGTCGTTATCGCCATCCATATCTGCGAAGCATATCATACGTGAATTGTTGATTCACGATTTATTGTATTGTATGTTTTCAAACAGATCATTGCCTTTATTTTCCAGTATATTATGTACTGAACTGTATTCCGTCAACAGTGTATAACTATACCATTCATTTCCAATTAGAAATACATCCAGCAGGCCGTCATTATTATAATCAAACCACTTAACATGGTTGTAGCCCATGTCGGTTAACAGAATGATCTTTAGGAAATAATTATCTCCAAGGTTCTTGTATATTGTTGGTCTGACTTTGCTGTCCACCCCCATGCCGGAGATCAGGATGTCAAGATCGTCATCATTGTCATAGTCACCAAATTCGGCAAAGCTGTATTTACAGGGATCAAAGATAAAATCTGTCTTATTGAAAATGTCCTCTCCGTCATTCCTCCAGAGAGCGGTGTATGGATTACCGCTGAAGTCAGTACCTGTGAGAAACAGATCAAGGTCATCATCATTGTCATAATCACCCCATTTTGCAACACCATCGGATATATGACTTATCTGTATTTCCAGATCAACAAATTGTCCGTTATCGTTCCTGTAGATTTTTGTCATTGGTTCTGAGTCCATGCCGCATATCACGATATCGGGATCTCCGTCATGATCATAATCCCCAACATCGACTGAACCATAGGCAAGACCGATAATATTATGTGTAAGTTCGGAGAATGTATTTGCACCCTGATTAATGTAAATAATTGTCTTTTTAAGGCTGGTTGCATCTTCCTCCAAAGAACCTGTGACTATGAAGTCAAGCTTATTGTCTTTATTAAAATCAAACCATGCAGCGTCACTGTTAAAAAGGCCGGAGGTTACGCTTGCCAAACCTGTGACTTCTCCTGATTCGAATATATAGACATTAGTTCCAAAGAAACCTGAAACTAAAATATCCATATCACCATCATTATCTGAATCACCTGCTTTCATTGCTCCATTCCAGTACCCTGCAAATCCTCCCGGGAGTATGCTTTCTGTAAAAGGAAGTACTTCTACCATTACTTCATTGCTAAAAAGTGTATTTGAGCCGGCAAGTGACTTACATATTAAAAAATACCTTCCGCTTTCGTTGAATGAAGGAGTAAAGGATGTACCTGTAGCTCCGGATATGTCATTTATATAAGGGCCTCCTGGGTATTTGCTATATGCCCATTGCCGGCTTGTTACTCCGCCTGTTTCGGAAACAGTGAGGGTAGGGCCTGACTGACCTGGTATTAATGTCTGGTCATTTGACGGAGCAATTATCGAAGATGTGCTAACAGCGAATGTGACTGATGATGCAAAAGGAGATCCCTGAAAGGTATGATCAACGGACTGTACTGTCCACTCATAAGTGCCTTCTCTCAGCCCTTTTATACTCCAGTTGTTATTATTATGTGTATTTCCGTAACAGGGTTTAAGAAGCTTCCCAGTTGAAAGAATAGCCTGTGGGCATTTGATAATTTTCCCACTTGAGATATTTTTCAGATAAAGGTTATACGTGAGTCCTGGAGATAAAGTTTCATTGTCAGTTGAACGGTCCCAGGAAAGAGTTACAGAGTTTCCCGAAACCGAGGACTGAAGATTGCCGGGTGTTACAGGAACCTGATTGGTAATATTGAGGGTATTTCTGTAGATCATTCCATTCGGATTGCCTGATAGTACAAAATCCAGATCTCCGTCAGAATCAAAATCTCCCCATTTTATTGAATACATTCCTCCCAGCATACTTATATCAACAACAGTCTTGGTGAAAGCATCTGATCCGTTATTGGCAAAAAGGTTCAGATAGAGTCCGGGATGCATAACACTGAAATCGAGCTTTCCGTCATTATTAAAGTCGGCAAATGAACCAGTATACCCGTAGATTGTTGTATTCAGGCATGGCAAATCAGCATTGTTGAAAGTCCCGTTGATGTTTTCCATCATTACAGACTGGGAATTGGCAGTGTATAGAGCATCTGTCCGGCCATCATTATTATAATCGCCTGTTGCAACTCTGTACCCTATATCATTCAGACTCAAAGCAGGATCGGCAATGAAAATGTTGTGAGTATTGTTTTTATGGAGCCTGGAGCTTATAATGTCAAAATACCCATCATTATCTGAATCAATCCAGAGATTATTAATATATGATCCGCCAATTTCATCTCCTCCTGTGATGTTTTGATCTACTTTCAGAAAAACTCCGTTCCTGTTATTGAATAATAATATTTTGCCCTCATATCCAATGAGCAGATCATCATCTCCATCATTATCATAATCAATTGCATCTATGGAGGAGAAGGGTCTTGCCCCAAGGAAATATTCATTGAAATCTGCACTCTGGACCTGTACAAATGTGCCGGCATCATTCCGGTAAAGGATTGTCCCCATAAAGATATCCAGGTCATTATCATTATCAAAATCAATCCATGTACCCATTGTATTCTTTTCACTAAATGTCACTCCTGAATTTGTAAATGAACCTGAATTGTTCACATACAATTTGGCATTTGATCCGAAGAACATGATATCAAGATCCCCGTCATTATCGTAATCGCCCCATTCGCTGTAACAGTAGCCAGTTTCAGGGAAAGAAATTCCTGAATCGGTAAACTGACCCCTGAGGTTCAGTGTAAAAAACACGATCATAATCAGTGTTATTACTTTTCTGATAATTTTTTTACTGCTTTTCTCTTTTGGCTGGCGGTAACTGGATAAGTTTTCAACTGTCTTCATAGGAACAGTTTATGTGAAAATTACAAATAACTGCCATTTCTTGGGATGGCTTTTTGGTTCTTAAGGCTTAAAGTAATTCCGGTATAATTTACGACATATTTAGTATTGATGCAAATTTATTTTATTGTGCAAGAGGAGGTTGGTTGGTTCAAAGGATGTAAATAGGAATTGTAAACTGAAAGGATTTACAGCCAGCCGAATTTTTCATCTAACGCCGAAGATCCTGAGCCTGATTAAGGAGGTGAAGGTGTTGGCGTAAGGAGGATCATTTGTTGCTTCGCAACGTCATT
>CAYLYN010000242.1:0-6004 GCA_964387565.1 uncultured Rikenellaceae bacterium
AAAGAATTTTACTGTAAAGCAGGGAGCTGTTTTCTCTGTCGCCGGTGGATATTCGGTGAGTTCCATGTATAACAAAAGGGGGCAGCCATATCATTTTACACAGATAAGCTGTTTGTTCAAAAGGTGCAAGAAGCTGATTGATAGTGAACCGGTTATGACCTTCAGTACTGTATGCTGAACGCTGACCGCCTGTAGTTATTACATTGAAAACCATTTTCCCCTGAAGAGCATTTCCGCCTGGTCCATATGCCCAGCCGAATGATAATACAAGGTCAATCCATTGTTTAAGAAGAGGAGGGGAGCTGTACCAGTAAAAAGGATGCTGCCATACAATAATCTGATTTTCAATTAGTAGCTTCTGCTCTGTCTCAATATCTACATCGAACTCCGGGTACTTTTCATAAAGGTCGTGAAATGTAATTTCGGGTATATCAGGAATGCAGTTGACCAGCTCCGATTGATTTAATGAACTTTCAAAGCGGGGGTGAGCAAAAAGTATAAGTATTTTATTTTTCATTTATATATAACTATATCTGAACATCAGGGTGGTTATGATCATATGATAGAACAATAATTACCTCCTTAAGGTTCTCACTAAAGGGGTTTAAATGATATATCAGAAATTCAGAAAATAATTATCATGTCCCGGAACAATTATATCAGCTATGGCCCTGATATTAGCAAGAGTTGTTCTTGCCACTTCCAGATCGTTAACATTATAATACATCTGATTATTGTCCCAATAGTCTTTTGATGCAACAGCATCGCCTGCGATTACGATGGAATATCCGTTAAAATCAAACCGGAGACCATAACTGTCATTTGTATGTCCGAACATAGGTATCACATCAATTTCGCCCAGAAGAATCTTGTTGGCAGGTTCAATCAGTTTGTTGAATTTACCTGATTTATTAAGCGCCCCTGCAACTTCAGGACCAGCAAACCACCTGGCACCGGTGAAGTGTTTAAGTCCATAAAGATGATCATCGTGCTGATGAGTTATAAAAACTGTATCTATCTCCCCGATTGATAAACCTGTCCTTCTGTCAAGCTCCGTGGCCATTTCATCAGCATCTTTCAGGGAGGGATCGATAAGAAGATGAAAATCCCTTCCTGATATGACACTGCATGTACATATTGCACCTCTTAATGGTTTCTCATCACTTTCGCCCCAATATCTGTTGCGGGATAAGTTTCCGATTGTTATTATGTCCCAGTGGTTGATCCCTGATTTTTCTTTTCCTTTAAGAATTATTTTCCTGCCCTGAGATACTAATTCATCTGACCCGCCTGATAATGTTATTCCTGCAATTCCTGAAGCTGAAAAGATAAAATCTCTTCGGTTGAAGTTTTTCATGCCATTAGTTTTTCAAGTCTGACCTGTTCTTCTTTTGTATAAGGTTTCATATCCCTTACAGCTGCTACATTTATCTCCAGTTCTTTTATTGACTTCATCCCTATATTCACACAGGTAACAGGTAATCCCAGGACATACCTGATGAGATCTGATGCATCAGCCTGATGTGGTGTTTCATCCCAGTACCAGTTACCATTTATATTTTTAGGAGGATTTCCTGCAACCAGGGCACCACCACCTCCTCCCATAACCTTCATGGCGATAATACCCATATTCTTTTTAACTGCATTCTGAAGAACAGACTCTCTCCATGGTAATCTTCGCGGCACAGGATTGAAGGTTGTAAGTATTGTATCAAAATCATACATATCTATGGCCCTGTTCATTGCATCGGCCGATTCATGACCTGTTACCCCGATAAATCGTGTAACTTTTTCATCCCTGAGCTTATAGAATGCTTTCATCATTCCGTCAGGTTTATCCCACAGGGAAACATCTTCTTTGTCCAGTACACTGTGTACCTGGAAAAGGTCATAATGATCGGTCTGAAGTCTTTTCAGACTCTCTTCCACCTCCCTCATTGTCCCGTCATATGTTCTGCTCAAGGTTTTTGAAGCCAGAAATACCTCATTCCTTCTTTTCGCCATTACAATACCATAGTTTTGTTCTGACTGACCGTTACTGTAGCCAGGTGCAGTATCGAGGTAGGTAATACCCGCATCAATTGCTGCATTGGCAAGGTCGGGAGGATAGAATTCATTGGTAGGTTTCAACCCCATCCCTGAAACTCCTCCCAGAACAAGAACACTCACCTCAACCCCTGTTCTGCCAAGAACTCGTTTGGGGATAATATTCTTACCGGATTTTACTTTTTCTTTTTTATCAAACTGTCCAAGAGCAGGAACTGCTATAGCCACGGCAGCCATCTTCTGCATGAAATCTCTTCTGTCCATCATTCAAATATCAATAAATGAATAAGTACTGAATATACCGGGATTAAAGATATAAGTAATCTAATAACTTACAACCTTGTATCCCCGTTTAAGGTATTTCGAAAGGGGAACTCCCATACCCTTTACATCAAAGCTGCATGCCCTGAGTTCATCAGTAACACCAAGCATGTTGGAGCAGGCAATGCATGCCTCTACAATGACACCATCCTTCTGCATCGCGGCAATCTTTTCCTTTATTTCCTTATTTTCAACTGCCAGCCTTTGAGATGGCCCCCACACTATAAGAATAACCTCCTTGAACCATTTATTTTTCCTGGCTGCATGGGCATACATAAGACAGGCTTCATGAGCTACTTCAGGGTCACCACTGGTCCACATGACAACCAGTGTATCTGCAGGACCTGCTATTGGGTTATCCTGGGCAAATATTGTTTTGCCTGATAATACTACCAGAGAAAATGCGACAATCAGGAATTTAGTTTTCATTTCAGTATGATTTAATTATTTTATAAACAAAGATAATAACAAAGTACAGCTTCACCTATCATTCAATAGCTTGTGACAGGAATTGCTTACTACAGAAACTTCCATCAAGAGAAAATTATCTTTGTTTCTTATAAGAGGATATTTGAATGCAACAATTGATAACTATCTTGCAGCAGGAGAAAATTTCGTTTTGAAAGTGATGAAAAACCGGTATTTTTTGAGTTATAATAAACAAGACTATTCAATGAAGAGCAAATTTTTTTATCAGATTCTTATATGCTTTCTGTTAACAACAGGCAATTTGTCGGGACAGATAAAGGAGACTAAAAGCAAACTGACTCTTGACAGAATTTTTAATTCCAATGATTTTCAGCAGGTTTACCCTGAACAACTGACCTGGATTGAAAATGGGAACTCCTATGTAACGACAGAAACTACAGGTTCATCAAAGGGAATAAATGAGCTTGTTAAATATATATCCCGTACCGGAGAGCGATCGGTACTGATAGGTGCAGAATCGTTGATCACTGAAAATGGTCCGGTTTTGATTGAAAGCTTTTCCTTCTCAGATGACGGCTCAAAAGTATTGTTATATGCAAATTCAAAAAGAGTATGGAGATCAAATTCAAAAGGGGACTACTGGATATATGATCTGAAGGAAAAGAACCTCAAAAAGGCAGGAAGCTCATTCCCTGCTTCATCACTTATGTTTGCGAAATTTTCAAAGAACAACCAGCTGCTTGCATATGTCCATAAATTTAATCTCTATATCGAAAATGTGGAAACCGGAGAAGTGAAACAGCTGACCTTTGATGGGAATGAAAAAGTTATTAACGGTACATTCGACTGGGTATATGAAGAGGAGTTCGGAATGCGTGATGGCTTCAGATGGAGTCCTGATGGTGACAAAATAGCTTTCTGGCACCTTGATGCCACAAAGACAAGGGATTTTTATATGATCAATAATACCGATTCAACCTATTCAAGAATAATCCCTGTTCCTTATCCAAAAGTGGGAGAGAAGCCATCGGGTGTAAAAGTTGGCATAATCTCATTATCCGGTAACACGATCATATGGGTAAGGCTGGAGGGATCCCCGGATGATTATTATATTCCGGGTCTAAGGTGGGTCGATAATGATATGCTTCTCGTTGAGCAGGTTAACCGCAAACAGAATCATCTTAATATTTATAGTTTCAAACCCTCAACAGGTTCACTCAAGAATATTTATTCCGAAAGTTCAGATACATGGATTGATGTTAAATATCCTGATGTCACTGCAAGTAACTGGAGCCAGGATGACCTGTTTATGACTGACAGGAACCAGTCTTTTCTGAGAATGACAGAAACAGATGCCTGGAGGCATATCTATAAAATTAATATCACAAGCGGGAAAAAGACCTTATTAACCCCCGGAGACTATGATGTTGCATCAATATGTGCAGTTACAGTTAAAGATCTGTATTTCATTGCATCACCCTCAAACAGCACCCAGCGATATCTTTTCAGAACCGGTCTGGAAGGAAAAGGAAAGCCGGAAAGAGTTACGCCTGAAAGTTTTCCGGGAATTAACAGATACAGTATATCTCCTGACGGTATGTATGCAAATCATATCTACTCAAGTCATTCCGAGCCATCATCTTCAAATTTGATTACCCTTCCAAATCATAAAACCCTGAGGAACCTGACTGATAATGAAGAATATAAAAAAGAATTATCATCACTTGAATTACCTGAGGTAAAATTCATGAAAGTCAATACTGAAGATGGCATTGAGATGGATGTTAAAATGATATATCCTGTAAATTTTAATCCTGAAATTAAATATCCAGTTATTTTTTATGTTTACGGCGAACCATGGGGACAGGTAGCTGTTGACGATCCTCTGGAACTTTGGGAAATAATGCTTGCGCAGCAGGGTTATTTTTATATTGCAATGGATAACAGGGGAACTCCATGTTTAAAAGGTACAGAATGGCGCAAATCGATTTATAAAAAGGTAGGTGTCATCAATGCGAGAGATCAGGCTATGGGTGCAAAGGAACTGCTTAAACTGCCATATCTTGATTCGGAACGCACGGCAGTCTGGGGCTGGAGCGGAGGAGGTTCAATGACCCTGAACCTGATGTTCAGGTATCCTGATATTTACAAGACAGGAATTGCTGTAGCAGCTGTACCAAACCAGCTTCTGTATGATAACATTTATCAGGAAAGATACATGGGTTTGCCTTCGGAAAACAGGGAAGCTTTCCTTGAAGGTTCTCCTGTTACTTATGCAAAAAACCTTAAAGGCAACCTTCTGATGATTCATGGTACCGGCGATGATAATGTTCATTACCAGGGCTTTGAGCTTCTTGTTAATGAACTTGTGAAGACTAACAGACAGTTCCAGATGATGGCATATCCCAACAGGTCACATAGTATATATGAAGGTCCTGGTACCAGGCTCCATCTTTACACATTGATGACTAACTACTTCCTGAGGAACAACCCTCCAGTCAGATAGTATCGGTGAAAAGAGCGCAAATTTAAATATCAGATAATGACTGGTCAATAGTCAGAATCGATTTATATGGCCCCTCAGTAATAATGTTAAACGTATTTGACATACTATTTGTTGTCTTCCACACATCACTGATCATCTTCAATCTCTTTGGCTGGATATGGGCCAGGACTAGAAAACTTAACCTTGTAACTCTTATTATTACTGGCTTTTCATGGCTATTCCTGGGACTAATAGTTGGCTCGCTGGGCTATTGCCCCCTGACCGATTGGCATTTCAAAGTTCTGGAGAAGCTGGGAAAAACTGATCTGCCGGATTCGTATATTAAATACCTGTCAGAAAGGCTCACAGGATTTGATTTTAATACTGGGCTGATTGATAGAATAACACTTTTTAGCTTTCTTGCCGCATTGGCTGTTTCTCTTTTCCTGAATGTCAGAACAATATTTTCGGATTCGATGAAATCCTAATCCATTCAAATTTCTTATATTGGTTAGGTAATACAATTAGTTGGAATTTTAATGTAAAGTAATTGATGAAGAAGGCTCATTTAATTTTTTATTTATTTACACTTCTTATTTTTCAAATACGTTTTACAGGATGTAATTCGAAAGATTCCTCTGATACATATCAACTTGTATGGGAAGATAATTTCAACGGGAGCAGGCTTGATACTTCAAAATGGAATGTTTTGCTGCGGGAGCA
>CAYLYN010000243.1:0-5977 GCA_964387565.1 uncultured Rikenellaceae bacterium
AGCCTGCAGAAATATATTTTGGAAGAGGCACTACAGATATTGGTTATAACAGAAGTTTGAAAGATCACCCTGAGCTCTACGACAGTGCAGTTGATGTGATAAAAGTTATTTATCCGCTGAAGAATAGTGAGAGTTATCTTTTCCTGACAGGCTGCCATCCGGTATTCAATACTGCAGGAACACTTCATTATACAATAAGCGCCAATTACCCTGGTGTAGCAAGGCAGCTGGTGGAGAGAAGAACAAATACTGTAAATTCACTATTTCTCCAGGGAACTGCCGGAGATATTAACCCTGTGGACAACGGGGAGTATATTTCAGGTGAAAAACTTGCAAATGAAGTGATTGCTGTTCTTAAAAGACCAATGACAAAGGTCACAGGTCCCATAAATTATTTCCTCGACACAATAAATATTCCGGTTTCACCCTGGACAAAAGAAGAGATCACAGCCTTTAAAAAGGAAAGCATTAATAAAACTGGCGATGTATATGCAGAGAAGAATGTTAAATGGAGTGATCTGATGCTCAAATATTATAATGAAGGAAGTATGCCATCATCACTGCCGGTTTATGTCCAGACCTTCAATATCGGAAACTGGAAACTGGTTGGGTTTTCGAGAGAGACAACCACTGAATATGGTTTTGGGGTCAAGAAAATGTGGCCGGACAAAATGGTATCTGTTGCAGGATATACGAATGATGTTTCAAGTTACCTTCCGACTGGCAGGCACCTCATATTAAAAAACTATGAAGGTTATGATTCTTTTTTCTGGTACGGCTCCCCGGCACTATTTCCAATGGACGTCTACGATATAATAATAAACAGAATCAAGCAGAATAACAGGTAGCTCCATAAGTATTTCAACCTTCCATGGAATCCTTAATTTTTATTATTGCCTCTGCAAATTTTTCCATATCCTCTTTTGGTCCCAGCATTCCATGCTGTAGTATCCAAACTGCCTCTTCATAACATGCTTTTTCTGTTACAGGGCAGCTTACTTCTGAATAATCAGCATTTTCCGGAATAGCGTAGCACATGAAATTCTTATTCTGAAAAAGAGGCTGTTTATAAAGAGGCAGGGGATAACCCATAAAGCATGGGACACCTTCTGCAGCAAGCATTTTTGCAAACTCAGTTTTTGGCAGATTATTAAACTTTGACTTATCATACCTGAAAATGTAGATATGATAACTGTGAATAGTCTCTCCCACTCCCCTTCCAAGAGGTTTTATTCCGTCTATTTTTTCAAGAAGCGAATTGAGATATGTGCCATTTTCATGCCTTCTCATGGTCTGCTCAGTGAGTTTTTTTATCTGTACTGAAAGCAGTGCCACCTGCAAATGTGTCATCCGGTAATTGCACCCGAGATAATGATGTTCATACCATTGCCCTCCTTTCACCCTTCCGACGTTCCTGAGTGAATTCATCATATCATACAGTTTTTCATCATTTGTTATCACCATTCCTCCCTCACCGCATGTAAGGTTTTTTGATGACTGGAAGCTGAAGCAACCAGCATTTCCAATACTACCGAGTTTTTTACCTTTATATTCAGCCCCATGTCCGTGGCAGGCATCTTCTATAATCATAAGGTTATGCCTATTTGCTATTGCCATTATTTTGTCCATATCGCATGACTGTCCTGCAAAATGAACCGGGATTATTGCTTTGGTTCGCTTTGTAATAGCTACTTCAATCTTTAACGGATCCAGATTATATGTTTCAGGATCAATATCTGCAAATACCGGAACACAGTTTGCTTCAAGCACTATTGAAGCTGTCGCTATAAATGTATAAGGCGGTATAATAACCTCGTCCCCGGGCCTTACCCCTGATGCTATAAGCGCCAGCCGTAAAGCAACTGATCCGTTTACACATGACAATGCATACTTTGAACCACAAAATGCAGCAAATTCATCTTCAAACTCCTTTACCTTGTCTCCGCAGTCCGGATTTCCCCACCTGCCGCTTTTTACAACTTCAGCAACTGCATTAACTTCAGAATCATCAAAGAGCGGCCATTCAAAGTTTTTATCAATACTCTTCGCTCCACCGTTTATAGCAAGCAGGTTTTTCATAAGAATTTATTTTTTCAGATGTTTATAACATAATTCTATTGAAAGAAGGGATGATTCAGGTGTACACAATTCAGGAACAGCACCACTATTCAGACAATCGGCGAAATAAAGCATTTCATTATAATACCCGGCTCCTGCATCACCTGCAGGAATTTCGCTTACAGATTCATCATCGGATATCGTGATAATACTTCCATTTATTGTTGAAAAAGAAACACTGGCATTTTCAAACTTTGCCAGATAACCTGCCTGGAAAGGAAAGTTTATATGAAAGGTAAATCCGCCTTCAATCTTAATATGCTTTTTATCAGAATCATAGCTCCATAAAGCACTGACGTAGTCGTGCTTACTATATGCACCCGGGAGGTAAACAGAATCAATAGTTTCCGGTTGTCCAAACAGCGACTGTGCAAAATCAATATCATGTATAACCAGGTCAAAGAGAGCACCGCCTGACAGCTCCTTAACATCATTTTCTTTCCATTGTCCCCAGCCCGGCAGGCCGCAAAATCTTGTAAGCATGAGGAATTTAAGTTCACCAAATTCCAGGCTGTCAATCCAGTTTTTCAGTTTCTGATATGGAGACATGAACCGTACCACATGGCCAACCATCAGCATTTTCTTTTTTTCTGCAGCAAGGTCAATAAGCTCTTTTGCCTCCGCAGGATTGATGCAAAAGGGTTTTTCAAGAAAGACATCTTTATTATTCAGCAATGCTTTTCTTGTCAGTTCATAGTGAGTGTTAACGTGAGTACATATTATTACTGCATCAATATCTTCTTTATTCATACATTCATCAAAATCAGAATACCTGCTAACCGATGACAAATCGGAAGCAGTAAGACCACCGACAGAAATATTTCCCATTTCAGACTTCAGATTCTTATCAATAATGGTTATATCACGTTCAACTATGGATGACAACCCCAGGTTTTTGATTTTCAGTATGCTCTTTGCATGGGTCATCCCCATAAAACCGAATCCAATTATTGCTGCTTTCTTCATCAGGTCATGTTTTTTTCAGAAGGAATAAATGTAATCACTTTCTCAATAAATTTTCCCCATTGGAGTGAATTTATAATTTGTTCCACTGTTTTGGTATATGTACTGATTGCATCATGATAATTATGGGGACAACCCCAGTAGAATAGTATTAACATCCCTCTGCTCCATAGTGATCAACCTAAGATTACCAGATAAAATGTATTTGCACCAAAAGATTCCCCTCCTTTTGAAGTTTGGGTGGAAACTCGGAGCGGAGCCATCCTTCCAAAGCTACTCTTTGCACACAATTATTTAAAATACTGTAAAGCTAGTTACAAATCCAGAAAGTGATCCCAAAGTATAAACAGGAACTATTCAGATACGATTATCGTTGTACATTCAGAATATTGACAAGGTAGCAAAAAAGCCGGAGGCTTTTAAGTCTAATAACCCCGGTTACATCCGGGGTAAATCGAAAAAGACTGGTTCAACCCCGGAGTGGGTTGAAGTTGTGAATCTGAAAATTCAGGTAATGTATCATTAATTAGTTATGTAAAGAATCAGGCTGAGCATCATAAAACAGTATCTTTTAAAGAAGAGCTGATCAGTTTATTAAAAGAACATAATGTAGATTATATTGATGATTATTTATTTACCTGAAGTTCTTCAACACCTCCGGTGTTGCAGATTGCCCCGGCACATTAACCATGGATGAAACCATGGATATTAGACTTTGATACCTCCGGCATCTGGATTATAATTAATTATATTGTCAAACTCCATATTATCAGATAACCAGATCCTGGATAATCACCGAAAAAAAATTACTCCTTAATATCCCATTGGTAATATGACGAAGAGGATATGTACAAAGAGTAGCTTCAAAAGGAGAGCCTACCACGCCCTGGAGGGGGGAAACTTATTCGATTATTTCATGTAATAAACTATACTGTCTTAATGTCTATGCACTCTTCCTCGTTGGCTTCGCCATTCCCATAAGCAGGATTCAAAGGGGGAATTATCGAGACCGGATTCTTACAAATTATACCTGAATATTATAAGTATCTGAAATATTTTTTAACAAAACTTTAACTCGGAAACTTTTTTAAAATTTCTGAAGGAATTTTAATTTCGATCCGTTTTTTCGTACTAAAAACAATAAATAAAGTGACGTATGGATATTGTAATTGAGAACCTCACTAAAAAATATGGTGTTCAGAAAGCTGTCGATAATATCTCCATGAAGGTAGCTACCGGGGAGATTCTTGGCTTCCTGGGACCTAACGGAGCAGGTAAGACAACAACAATGAAAATGATTACCAACTATATTGCTCCGGACGAAGGCAATATTTATATCGGCGGAAAATCTGTAACTGAAAATCCACATGAGATCAGAAAGAATATTGGCTATCTGTCGGAAAACAATCCTCTCTACCACGATATGCCAGTAATAGATTACCTATCCTTCTGCGCTGAAATACAGGGTGTTGAAAAAGGGAAAATAGCTTCAAAAGTGATCGAAATGGTCAAAATAACCGGGCTGAACAGGGAGAAACACAAAAAAATAGGGGAACTATCTAAAGGATATCAGCAGAGGGTGGGTCTTGCCCAGGCGATCATCCATAATCCCAAGGTACTTATTCTTGATGAGCCCACTTCAGGCCTTGACCCGAACCAGATAGTTGAGATAAGAAAACTTATCAGGGAGCTGGGTCGTGAAAAGACTGTAATACTCAGTACGCATATACTACCGGAAGTAGAAGCCACATGTGACAGGATATTCATCATAAACAAGGGAAGGATAGTTGCTGACGGTACAGCTGATTCATTAAGGAAACAGGCACAGGGATCAGAAATAGTAAGGGTTAAGATAGAGGATGGCCAGCCGGACCATATTTTCAAGGCTCTTCAGACAATTAAATCTGTCTCAATGGTTGAATTTGCTGACCGGAATATGAACAGGTTCGATATTCACTCCGGTTCAGCTGACGTTAAGCGTGAGATTTTCAAACTTTGTGTTGATAAAAACTGGGTACTGACAGAACTAACTCCGTTTGAAACAAAACTCGAAGATATTTTCAGGGAATTAACAATGAATTAATACTTGCTGATAATGAAACCCGCAAGTATAATATATACATACACATATAAATAATAATTGCGTATTCCATCATATCATTAAAATCAAAATTATATTATGATGAAAACAATCTGGCTGATAACAAAACGTGAGCTGAATTCTTTCTTCGACTCGCTCACGGCATATATAATGATAGTACTATTTCTGGGATTCAGTGGTTTCTTCACATGGATCTCAGGGTCTGATATTTTTCTTGTGGGACAGGCAAGCCTCAGATCATTTTTCTCGATTGCATACTGGACACTTTTCTTTTTCATCCCTGCTCTGACAATGAGACTCATTGCTGAAGAAAAAAAGACAGGGACCATTGAGCTCCTTCTCACCAAGGCTGTAACTGACAGAGAGGTTATTCTGGGAAAGTATCTTGCTACTCTGATCCTGATTTCAATTGCCCTGGCATTCACTTTCCCCTATCTGATTACTGTATCAAAGATCGGGAATATTGATGCCGGAGGTGTACTTTGCGGATACCTTGCCCTGCTTCTTATGAGTGCAGCATACACAAGCATCGGACTCTTTACAAGCAGCATAACAAACAACCAGATAGTAGCCTTCCTGACAGCTCTGTTTATTGGGCTGTTCTTTCATATAATATTTGAGATAATTGCCAGCGGTATGTCGGGAATGCTGGGCCAGATTACAAATTCACTTAGTGTAACATTCCATTTTGAAAGTCTTTCAAGAGGGGTTGTTGACTCCAAAGACATAATCTATTTCGGTTCCATTATTTTCCTTGGATTATTCTTTACTGAGATCTCTCTTTCAAAAAGGAAT
>CAYLYN010000244.1:0-1440 GCA_964387565.1 uncultured Rikenellaceae bacterium
AAAATACTTGCTGCCAGAGCTGCACTGCATGAAGTGTTATAAAAAACATCCCTGAAGTGACTCATTGTTCCTGCTCCTCCTGAAGCAATTACCGGGATATTAACGCTCCTGCTTACCTCGGCAGTAATATCAAGAGAAAAACCTGATTTTGTGCCGTCTGTATTCATCGAAGTCAGCAGAATCTCACCGGCACCGAGTTCAACAATTTTCTTTGCCCAGGGCACGGTTTTAAATGGAGTAGGGACACGGCCTCCGTTGACATAAACTTTCCATCCGTCATCTGTAAGTTTTGTGTCGATGGCTACCACAACACACTGGCTGCCGAACTGTAAGGCTATTTCTGAGATCAGCTCGGGTCTTTTAACAGCCGATGAATTGATTGTAATCTTATCAGCCCCGGCCTTAATCAGAACACTTACATCTTCAACGCTGTTAATACCTCCGCCAACAGTAAAAGGGATATTAATTTCGGCAGCTATTCGTTCAACAAGGCCTGCAAGGGCTTTTCTTTTCTCAATTGTGGCTGTTATATCGAGAAAGACAAGTTCATCAGCCCCCTGTTCCACATAAGCCTTCGCCAGTTGAACAGGATCGCCGGCATCGATAAGATTCAGAAAATTAACTCCTTTAACAGTTCTGCCATCTTTAATATCAAGGCACGGTATGATTCTTTTCTTCAGCATAGTTCTGACAGTTCTTTTAGTGTTACCCTTCTTTCATAAAATGCTTTACCTACTATTGTGCCTTCACAACCTATCTCTTTCATATTCTTTATATCCGCTATAGATGAGATGCCTCCGCTGGCTATAAGTTTTACATCTGTTTCGGAGATTATTTCCTTATAAATTTCGGCTGACGGCCCCTCCAGCATTCCATCTTTGCCGATATCGGTACAGATAACATATTTAACTCCTTTTGATGCATAGCCGGAGATAAAGTCCATAATATCAATTTCAGAGTTTTCAAGCCATCCTGATGCAGAGAGTTTTCTGTCGGAAAAGTCGGCGCCAAGTATCAGTTTGTCACTTCCGAATTCATCCAGCAACTCAAGGAAGTGATCTGGTTGCTTGATCGCAATGCTGCCTGCAGTGACCTGCTTTGCACCTGCTTCAAATACCCGTTTAATATCATCGCCGGATCTCAGTCCTCCACCGTAGTCGATTGTTAGTCCTGTTTTTCCTGCAATGGTTTCAAGTACTCCCAGGTTCTCAATTCTTCTGTTCCTGGCTCCGTCGAGATCAACCAGGTGGAGATACTTCAATCCATTATCCTCTATCTGTTTAGCTATAACAAGCGGATCCTCACTGTAAACCTTCTCAGTGCTGAAGTCTCCCCTGGTAAGCCTGACACATTTACCCCCTATTATATCTATAGCTATTATTATCCTCATAGTTCAAGGAAATTTTTAAGGATCTTTTCCCCGACTCCTGCTGACTTTTC
>CAYLYN010000244.1:1540-5943 GCA_964387565.1 uncultured Rikenellaceae bacterium
CTATGCCGACACAGAAGCTGAAGACCAAGACATATGCCAAGCAGAGGTCTGGTAAGCGACCTGATGGTCCTGTCGAGACCTTTCTCCCTGAGATAGCGCATTGCCGATCCTGCTTCACCGACTCCCGGGAAGATAACCTTTTCGGCACCTAACAGATCATTTTTATTATCAGTTATGATGCTTTCATAGCCAAGCCTTGTCAGTGCATTTCCGACTGACATTATGTTCCCTGCATTATATTTAACAATTGCTATCATAGGGCTCCTTTTGTCGAAGGCAGATTAAAGTTTTCTGTCTTTTTTACTGCCATTTTAATTGCTCTGGAGAATGCCTTGAAGATAGCTTCAATCTTGTGATGTTCATTATCTCCTGAGGCTTTTATATTCAGGTTGCATCTGGCATTATCAGAAAATGATTTGAAAAAATGGTAAAACATTTCGGTTGGCAGTTCACCTATCTTATCCCTTTTAAATTCAGCATCCCATATTAGCCATGGCCTGCCTCCGAAATCGAGTGCCACCTCTGCAAGGCTGTCATCCATAGGAAGGGTAAAACTGTATCTTTCAATACTTTTCTTACTTCCGAGAGCTTTGAGAATTGATTCTCCAAGAGCAATGGCAACATCCTCTATTGTATGATGTTCATCCACATTCAGATCGCCTTTAGCAACAATTTCAAGATCTATATTTCCATGCCGGGCAATCTGTTCAAGCATATGATCGAAAAACCCCAGTCCGGTTTTTATATTGCCTTTACCTGTGCCATCGAGGTTTACAGAAACCTCAATGATTGTCTCGGATGTCTTTCTGATAATCCTGGATGTACGCGGGATACTCTTAAGAAAACCATATATCTCACTCCAGTCAGTAGTTGACAATGAAGCATCAGGAGAATTTTGCTTATTGATGAATATTGCCTTGCATCCGAGGTTCTTGGCAAGCTGAATATCTGTGAGCCTGTCGCCGATTACATATGATGATTCAAGATCAATTCCACCTGAGAGGTATATTACAAGCATTGCAGTTCCGGGTTTGCGTGTAGGAGCTTTTTCTTCAGGCATTGTCCTGTCGATGAATATCTCTTTGAACTCGATCCCTTCCCCCTTTAGGATCTGAAGCATCAGGTTCTGTACCGGCCAGAAGGTGTCTTCAGGATAGGATGGAGTACCCAGACCGTCCTGATTAGTAACCATAACAAGTTCATAGTCTGTTTCACCGGCTATTTTTGAAAGGTTTGTTATAACTCCGGGAAGAAATTCCAGTTTATCAAAACTGTCGACCTGTTCATCAGGTGGTTCTTTGATTATCGTACCATCCCTGTCAATAAAGAGTACCTTCTTCATATCTGGATTGTTTTTAGGGCCTTTATAAGTTTATTATTCTCAGATGGTTTTCCAACTGTTATTCTAATACAGTTTTTAACTACCTGGTTCCTGTTTCGTACTATTATATTCATTTTAACCAGTTCACTATAGATGAGATCTGCATCCCTGACTTTTACCAGCAAAAAATTGGCATCTGACGGATAAATCATCTCTGTCACTCCTAGTTTCAGGAGCCTGATTACCATATTCTCTTTCTCTGTTTTTATCTTCCTGAGCTGTTTTTCCTTCTCATTTGTCCTTAAAATTTTGCTCAGTGCAGTGTACTGGTTGATTGAACTTATGTTGTATGGTGGTTTTATTTTGTTGAGGTATTGCACAATTTCCCTGCCGGCAAAGGCCATCCCGACTCTTACTGATGCCAGACCGAATGCCTTACTGAAGGTCTGCATTACTATCAGGTTGGGATATTTTCCCACAAGCCTAATGAATGAAGGCTTGTCACTGAAATCGATATATGCTTCGTCGATAACAACAACGCTGCCTGACTCAGATACTATCTTTTCAACATCTGCAAAGTCCATACAGTTCCCTGTCGGATTATTAGGAGAGCAAATAAAGATGAGTTTTGGATTATGGTCGCTAAGGATACCGGGTACTTTTCTCATATCAATCTGGAAGGATGTGTCAAGAGGAAGTTTAATAACCTCCACATCATTCACAGATGCTGATACTTCATACATGCCGTAAGTAGGTGTAAAGATCAGTGCCTTGTCAGCTCCCGGACGGCAGAATACCCTGAAGCAAAGGTCTATAATCTCATCACTTCCATTTCCAAGAAAGATATTTTCTTCAGGGATCGCTTTATATTCCGAGATCGCTTTTTTCAGATTCTTCTGATAAGGATCAGGATAGCGATTCAGCCTGCCGTATGGATTTTCATTTGCATCAAGGAAGATACCTGTGTTTCCTTTATATTCATCCCGGGCACAGGAATAGGGAGTAAGTTTTTTTACATTTTCCCTGACGAGATCATTAATTTCAACCATTCTTCAATTTTTTTAATCTTATAGAAACTGCATTTCTGTGTGCCCTGAGTTCTTCTGCCTCAGCCATAATCTCAATGGCAGGACCTATTTCCTTAATACCTTCCTCAGTTATTTCCTGGAAGGAAATATTCTTCTGGAAACTTTCAACAGAAACTCCGCTGAAATTTCTTGCAAAGCCATTCGTCGGAAGGGTATGATTGGTTCCGGATGCATAGTCGCCGGCACTTTCACAACTGAAGCTGCCAATGAATACCGATCCTGCATTTATTACTTTTTGTGCCAGTGCAGAGCTGTTAAGTGTATTTATAATAAGGTGTTCAGGGGCATATATGTTGCTGAAATCCATACATTCATCAAGATTATTCAGTACAATCATCAGGCTGTTTTCCAGTGCTTTACCGGCAATTTCTTTCCTCGGAAGCCCTGAAAGCTGACTATCTACAGCTAAATTAACCTTTTCGGGCATTTCCGGCGAATCGGTTAGCAGTATTACCTGGCTGTCGGTTCCGTGCTCTGCCTGTGAAAGAAGATCAGCTGCAACAAAATCAGGATTTGCAGCACTATCTGCAATTACAAGTACTTCACTGGGGCCTGCAGGCATATCTATTGGTATACCATCCTGCTGGACAAGCTCTTTTGCCCTTGTAACATACTGGTTCCCCGGACCGAATATCTTATATACTTGAGGTATTGTCTCTGTGCCGTATGCCATGGCAGCAATAGCCTGGGCTCCGCCTGCCCTGAAGATATCTTTTATCCCTATGAGGTTAGCTGTGTAGAGAATAACAGGATTTATTTTCCCGGATTTATCAGCGGGAGTACATAGAATAATCTCCTTGCATCCGGCAATTTTTGCAGGTATTCCAAGCATGAGGACAGTTGAGAACAGCGGTGCACTACCTCCCGGAATGTATAATCCAGCTTTTTCAATTGGTACACTTTTCCTCCAGCATTTTACTCCATTCACAATCTCGACAGGCATCTCCTCCTTCATCTGGGCTGAATGGAACTTTTCAATGTTTGTTCTGGCAATATTTATTGCTTTTTTCAGATCTTCAGATACCAGTGAGATGCTTTCAAGTATCTCTTTTTCAGTAATTTTTATCTTTTCAGTTTTTATTCCGTCAAATTTTTCAGAGTAATATAGAAGAGCATCATCGCCATCATTCCTGACACCTTCAATAATCTCATTAACCACTGATTCAAGGTCAGCTCTCTTTAATCCGGGCCTCTTACAAAGGATCTCCCACTGGTCTTTTTCGGGATACAGGACAGTTTTCATCATAGTATCATTTTTTCAATCGGAATAACAAGTATCCCTTCAGCTCCTGCCTCCCTGAGCTGACTGATTCTTTCCCAGAATTCATCTTCCTTTACAACTGAATGGAGGCTGCACCATCCTTCTTCAGCCAGGGGAAGAACTGTCGGGCTCTTCATTCCCGGAAGGATTTCGCATATTCTCTTAATTGCTGATTCGGGGGCATTAAGCAGGATATATTTGTTTTCCTTGGCGTTTTTAACTGCCCTGATCCTGAAAAGCAGGCTTTCGAGAATCTTCTTTTTATCATTATCAAGATTTTTGCCCGAGATAATAACAGCCTGGCTTTTAAGTATTGTTTCTGCCTCCTGCAACCCATTGGTCAGAAGAGTACTGCCAGAACTGACTATATCGCATATTGCATCGGCAAGACCTATCCCGGGAGCGATCTCGACACTGCCGCTTATCTCTTCTATTTCAGCCTTTATGCCATGCCGGTTCAGGAAATCGGTTAGAAGCTTGGGATAGCTCGTGGCAATTTTTTTATTCATGAAATAGCCCGGACCATTATATGTCTCCTCTTTGGGTATGGCAAGGCAGAGACGGCAGTTTGCAAAGCCAAGCTGTTCAACTACTGTAACATCCTTGGCCTTTTCATAAACCATATTTTCCCCCAGTATGCCGATATCGGCTACCTGTTGTTCTACATACTGAGGAATGTCATCATCTCTTAGGAACAGTACCTCAACAGGGAAGTTATGCGCTTTAGTCTTAA
>CAYLYN010000245.1:0-5878 GCA_964387565.1 uncultured Rikenellaceae bacterium
CTTATATCGGAGTTAATTAAAAATTGAAATAACCCTAAAATCATCAGGTATATGAGCTTAGCAGAATTAGTACAAAGCAGCGGGTGGAAAAATTTCATCGCAAAACTTTACGGTTTGGGAGCTTCCATCGTTATTATTGGTGCATTGTTTAAAATACAGCACTGGCCACTTGCAGGAACCATGCTTACAGTGGGTCTTCTAACTGAAGCAGTAATCTTCTTCTTTTCAGCTTTTGAGCCGTTACATGAAGAGATTGACTGGTCACTTGTCTATCCCGAACTGGCTGGTATCCCGGAAGACGAGACCACAGAAATACAAGCTCATGGTGGAAAACAGCATGGAGCTGTATCATCAGGCGGTGGCGGCGGTGGCTATGGTGGAGGTGCCGGTGCAGTTGCTTTGGCTAAGTTCGATGAAATGCTCGAAAAGGCCGAAATATCACCTGATCTGTTCCAGAAACTGGGAGTTGGAATGAAAAAACTTAGTGATACAACTGCTAATATGAGTGCCATGGGAGATGTAACTGCTGCATCAACCAAATACATGGGCACTATAAATACCGCAAATGAATCACTTGAAAAACTTGCCCAGTCATATCAGGCAACAACTCAGGTTATAAATGAAACTGGTTCCACATACAAAAATATGGCTGACTCGCTTTCTGTAATTGAAGTAGGTGGCAAATCATACCAGCAACAGCTTGAAGTACTGAATAAAAATCTTTCAGCCCTTAATGCAGTATATGAATTGCAGAAAAAGGGTGCAGATGAACATATAAAGGAATCACAAGCACTTTATCAGGGAATCCAGGGCCTTGTTAAGGATCTTACAGATTCAGCAGGCGATACCAAGAAATACCGTGAACAAATAACTAAGCTCAACGACAATCTGTCTGCATTGAATAATGTCTATGGAAATATGCTTGCCGCAATGAATGTCAAATAACATGGCTTTTTTAATTAATTAAACCTCAAAGAAAATGGGTCACGAGAAGCTATCTCCACGGCAAAAGATGATCGGTATGATGTACCTGGTGCTTACCGCCATGCTTGCACTTAACGTATCGAAGGAAGCCGTTGAAGCATTTAAAAAGGTTGACGAAGGTCTGACACAGACCATAGCCAACTACACAGTTAAAAATGACCTGATCTATAAAGAATTCGACAGAGCCGCAGCTGAAAATCCTGCGAAAGCAGGTAAATACAAGTCAGCTGCTTATCAGGTCAAGGAAAGGGCAGATGAAGCTTTCAATTTCATACAGGGTCTGAAGATTGAGATCATCAATACCGCTGAAGGTCCTGAAAATACTGCCGTTCAGGGTGATGAGGTTATTATTGAAAATGTCCAGAAGATCGATGAGAACAATATCCCGTCTGAAATTCTGATCGGAGCAAACGAAAACGGAAAAGCAAACGACCTTAAAGCTATTCTGATTGAATACCGTGAATTCCTTATATCAGTTCTTGAAGGAAAAAGTCCTTCTGTGGAGGAAGCCCTTAAGAGCAGTATTAATACTGAAGACGGCAAGAATAAAGATGGTGAAACAGAAAGATGGGAAAACCTTAATTTCCAGACATTACCTCTTGTTGCTGTAATTTGTATTCTGTCAGAATACCAGCTTACTGTCAGAAATGCCGAAACTGAAGTTCTGAATTATCTCTACTCACAGATAGATGCCGCTTCATTTAAATTTACCAAACTTACTGCAATGGTTATGCCTGTTTCCAATTATGTAACAGTCGGAAGCGAGTATGAAGCTGCTGTGTTTATTTCTGCTACAGATACAACTCAGGCACCTGATATCACTGTAGGGGATACAAAACTGCCTCTTGATGATTACGGAAGAGGTATCTATAAAGTAAGAGCCTCATCGGTGGGTTCAAAAAAGTGGGGTGGAATTATTGCAATGAAAGCACCTGATGGTACCATTGTGAACTATCCTTTCGATGCTTCATATAATGTCGGAGAATCCAATGTTATTGTATCTCCCACAGCCATGAACGTGATGTATACAACAATCCCTAATCCGATTGATGTTTCTGTGCCTGGTGTCAGCCCTGACAAAATAAAAGTCAGAGTTGTAAATGGTACAATCTCGACTGAAAAAGTCAAAAACTCACAAGGGGTGCCTTTTAAAGGTAGCTGGGCTGTAAGACCGACAGCTGTTGGTCAGAATGTTCAGGTAATAGTTACCGCTGATATGAACGGAAAACCAATGCAGTTTGCTCCATATGAATTCAGGGTTAAACCTATACCACCTCCGGTTGCAATATTTGCCCAGAAATCTTCCGGATCCGTTCCAAGGGCTACTGCAGCAGCACAGCAGGGGGTATTTGCAATTCTTCCCGATTTCGATTTTGATATTCAATACCAGGTTACCGGATTTTCAGTACTTTATTCAGAGAGAGGTAATGATTACGAAGAATCAAGTACGAACAGTAACCTTACAGCAAAACAGAAAGAGTTAATTAACAGGCTCACCAGGGGTAAAAACCTGATCATTAAAGACATCAAAGCTGTGGGACCTGATGGTAAAACAAAAGAACTCTCACCAATAATTTTGAAAATAGATTAGCATATTTAGAAATATCCGGTCATGATAAAGAAATTTATATTAGGCTTAATAGTCGTTTCCATCTCGGGTCTGCTTTCTGCCCAGGGCTTCGGTGATATATATGAAAAATCAATTCCTGATGCAAAAAAGATTGATTATCCGTTCTTAAGGGAGGGAGATGTTATCTGGTCAAAAAGAATCTACCGGATGATCGATCTTCGTGAAAAGATCAACCAGTCTCTTTACTATCCGACTCAGACTACATACGATGGCCGAAAGAGTTTCATCAATGTTCTTCTTGACGAGATAAAATCAGGTAGGGTAACAGCTTATGACCCGCTTAATATTGATGTCAACACTACTTATGCCGATATTGAAACCAAGCTTGGAGCTGTTGAACGAACAGAATCCATAACCATTAACGCACAGGGCGCTACCAGGGACACCGTTATCAAACAGGATGCAAAACCTTCGGAAGTAAAGCAATTATGGGTTTATGAAGAGTGGTTCTTTGATAAGAAACTCGGCAAGCTGGATGTAAGAATTATTGCAATACAACCTATCTTTATGGCTTTCGATGAACAACTTGGCCGAATTGCAAAAAATCCGCTATTCTGGGTTAAGTATAATGATGTCAGGGATGTCCTGGCTAAAAATGAAGTTTTTGTATCAAACAATGATGCCCAGAGGATATCATTCGATGATCTTTTCATGCAGCGCCGCTTTGGAAGTGTGATAATTGGTGAATCAAACGTATATAATGACAGATTCATTCAGGACTACCAGACAGGAAAATATACTCTGTTTGAAGCTGAAAGGATTAAAACGGACCTGTTCAATTTTGAACATGACCTGTGGGAATACTAATAATATTTTATTGAAAAGAAAAGAGGCCTGACAGCCTCTTTTTTGTTATAGATATTTTTCCTTTGTCTCTTTCTTAACATCTTCCAGATAATCTTTTATATTCTGTTCATTCTCCTTTTTGACAATCAGCAGAACATCATCAGAATCAACTACGATATATTCATCGAGGCCCTGCACTACTGCCACCTTTCCGGGTTTTACATGGAAAATATTTCCCATACTGTCATATGAGAATATCTTTCCTTTGACCAGAGCATTCCCATCTTCATCAAGCTCCGAATGCTCATACAGGGAACTCCATGTTCCAAGATCTGACCAGCCAATATCTGTACACATAACATATACATTGTCAGCTTTTTCCATTATACCATAATCAATTGATATACTTCTGCACACTGTATAGGCTTTTGCGATGAATCCTTTCTCCTGCCTTGTTCCGAACAGCTCCCGTCCTTCATCAAATACCGAAAAGGATTCAGGCATATATTTTTCGAAAGCAGTCATGATTGTTTTTGCATGCCAGATAAATATCCCGGAATTCCAGTAAAAATCACCGCTTTCAAGAAATATCCTTGCAAGATCAATATCCGGTTTTTCAGTAAAGGTTTTTACCTTAAGTAAACGTTCAAATCCCTTTACGGGCTTCTTTCGGTTCGCCTGAATGTAACCATATCCTGTTTCAGGTCTGTTTGGTTTTATTCCAAGGGTTACAAGAGCATCATGATTCGTTGCAAAATCGTAACATCTTCCAATCTCTTCACGGAATTTGTCCTCTTTTTCAATCAGATGATCTGCAGGAGTAACTGCAATAACTGCATCAGGATTTTCCTTCATGATCCGAAAAGTACCATATGCAAGACATGGCGCTGTATTGCGCCGGAAAGGTTCCCCAAGCACCTTGTCAGGATCAATTTTAAGCTGCTCAATTACAAGCTGTCTTTGCTCAGATCCTGTTACAACAAAAATATTCTCTTCAGGACAGATGCCTCTGAATCTTTTAAATGTCTGTTGGATAAGAGTTTCTCCCGTACCAAGTATATCAAGAAACTGCTTAGGCCTTTCCTGCCTGCTAAAAGGCCAGAAGCGGCTTCCTACGCCGCCTGCCATTATTATCAAGTACCTGTTGTCCATAAGAGTTTTGCTTCCTGAATTTTGTGCAAATATATAATTTATAACGATGCCGGCATAATTCAAAAAGCAGGAGAAGGTAAATCGGACAAATATTAGTAATTTTAGCCATCAAACCAATATAAAATGATCAGGTTTCTGAGCCAGACAGGTCTTTACTTTCTTTTTCTGAAAAAGGTTTTTTCAAAGCCGGAAAAAGCATCTGTCTACTATAAGCAGACAATGCATGAGTTTGTTGCTCTCGGCCTTACTTCAATCGGTATTATCTCAATTATCTCCTTTTTTATGGGAGCTGTAATCACATTACAGACTGCATATAATACAGAAAATCCCATTTACCCCAAATATCTTATTGGTCTGGGATGCCGCGACTCAATTATTCTGGAATTCTCATCAACAGTTGCCGCCCTGATCCTGGCAGGAAAGGTAGGATCAAATATAGCCTCGGAGATAGGGACGATGAGGGTTACCGAACAAATTGACGCTCTTGAGATAATGGGTATAAATTCAGCCTCATATCTTGTTCTTCCTAAAATCATTGCAACGCTTATCTTCAATCCGGTATTGACAATGCTGTCAATTTGCGTTGGTATATTCGGAGGCTGGGTAGCCGGTACACTCTCAGGGGTTATAACATCCGAGAACTTTATTTATGGAATTCAATATGCGTTCATACCATATTATATAACCTATTCACTGATCAAAACTGTTTTTTTTGCGTTTATTATTACCAGTGTTTCATCATTTCAGGGATATTATGTTTCAGGCGGATCTCTGGAAGTTGGCAGATCAAGTACAAAAGCTGTAGTCTACAGCAGTGTTCTGATACTTCTTTTCAATGTGATCCTAACTCAACTTCTGCTCTCATGATAAGTATCAAGAATCTGAATAAATCATTCCATGATAAAACTGTACTTACTGATATTACAGTAGATTTCAACCCCGGTATAACAAACCTGATAATAGGACAAAGCGGATCAGGGAAAACAGTTCTGCTGAAATCAATAGTGGGTCTTCATAATATTGACAGCGGAGAGATCTGGTATGAGGATACTCTGTTCAATAAGCTTGATTTTGCTGAAAAAAAGAGGATCAGAAGTGAAATTGGAATGCTCTTTCAGGGTAGTGCACTGTTTGACTCGCTTACCGTGGAGAGAAATGTGCGATTTCCTCTTGATATGTTCACTGAAAAAAGTTCTGAGGAAAAAACAGACAGGGTTAACTTCTGTCTTAACAGGGTAAATATTGTTAATGCCAATAATCTGTTTCCTGCTGAACTTTCAGGTGGAATGAAAAAGAGAGTTGCGATTGCCCGGGCAATTGCTCTTA
>CAYLYN010000246.1:0-5867 GCA_964387565.1 uncultured Rikenellaceae bacterium
ATTTCTATCCTTCAGTTGGTTTGACTGCAGTGCTTGATGAACTCCTTCCTCTGCCATCAGCAATTGACCTTCTGAAACTGAGAGGTTCCTATGCAATTGTGGGTAACGACACCAGTCCTTACAGGCTTTCAAGGACAGCCTCAGTAGGAACAGGTGGGGTTATTACTCTGAGCAACCAGCTGCCCAATGCAAACCTGAAGCCTGAAACAACAAAATCAATAGAAGCAGGTTTCGACCTCAGGCTTATTGAAAAAATAAGGCTTGGTTTTACCTGGTATCAGACAAATACCTACGATCAGCTGTTTGCAACTCCGGTTCCTGCAACTTCAGGTGTGGCTAGTGTTTTCCAGAACGGAGCTGATATCCAGAACAGGGGTGCTGAGATCACTCTTGGCGCTGAGATTATCTCTACAGGTGATTTCTCATGGGATATTGATATCAACTGGTCAAAGAATACAAGTGAGGTACTTGAAATCGCAGAAGGTTTCAATGTGCTTTCATACGGAACTGACTTTATCAGGGAATATAAGCTTGTTGCCGGAGAACCTTTTGGTGAAGTCTATGCAAAAAGCTGGCTCAGGGATGCAAATGGAAACGTTATAGTTGCTTCAAACGGTATTCCAAGGATCACCCCTGGTATGACTGAAAGAGTTGCCAACTTCAATCCAAACTGGCTGGGAGGTATATCAAACAGCTTGCATTATAAGAACTGGAACTTAAGTGCACTTATTGACATCAGGAATGGAGGATCATTCATCGATTTCACAGAGGCCATACGTGCAGGAAGCGGTATTCAGGACTATACCGGTAACTTCAGGGAAGCAGGTTCACTCCTCTTCGGAAGAGATGTTTACCAGGGTGAGAAGGGCGTAACTGATACAGGTGCCGAGAATACAGCTACAACTAATTCAGAAGTATTCTGGAACAATGTTGGAGGTAGAAATAACCCGGCCGGTGGTGCTTTTGTTAAAGATGCTTCAAATATCCGTATGAGGGAAGTGGTTCTTGGCTATAATCTGCCACAGGAGATCGTGAGCAAGACATTCTTCAGATCAGCAAGAGTATCTCTTGTTGGACGTAACCTGTTCTTCCTGCAGAATAAAGCTAAATATATCGATCCCGAAATTATGATAAATACTTCTGATTCATCCGAGGGCGAATCAGCGTTCCCATTCCCGACCAACAGGACATATGGGTTCTCACTGAATTTCGGCTTTTAATTAATAAATTATATAAAGCAATATATTATGAAAAATCTATTAAAGCTGTTTATTGTTTTGTTGATCGCTGTCGGCTATGCAGGCTGTACAGAAGATTTCGATGAGATAAACACCAATCCCAAAGCCCTTACACTGGATAAACTAAACCAGGCAACTTACGGATTTGTGTTCAGGAAAGCTATTATCTCTCCTGAGTATTGCGGAAGCAGTACTGGTACCAACGGAATGCAGTTGATCCAGTCGCTCCATTTTGATGTTTATTCAAACTACTGGGCAACTACAACTCCTAACTTCCTGTCCGACAGGAATGTGATGGTAGGTAGCTGGCAGAATGGTATGTTTCATTCATTTTATGGCAGTGAGGCTCCTCAGATCAAGTATATCGAGGATTTTGCCAGAGAGGCAGATCTGAAACCTGAACTTGCTATTGCAAAGATATGGAAAGTATACATCTATCTGAGATATACCGACCTGTTAGGGCCGATCGTTTATTCTCAATATGGAAACATGCAGAAAACCGTTCCTTATGACAAGCAATCAGATGTTTATAAGAGCTTCTTCCTGGAACTTGACACAGCAATTGCCACTTTGAAGGCCAATGCAGGAGGAACTTCAGCTACAGTTTCAGGTTATGATCCGATTTATGCCGGGAAACTCGACAACTGGCAGAAAATGGGAAGCACTCTCAGACTCAGGCTGGGTATGAGGATCAGGTATGTTGATGCTGCAACAGCTAAGACTCAGTGCGAGAAAGCTATTACCGAAGGCGTAATGACAAGCAATGCCGACAATGGCTGGCTCACAACATCAACCACTTTTCCAAACCCTTATAATACAATCAGTTCATGGGGTGAGTACAGAATGAGTGCTGATATGGAGAGTATCTGCAAAGGATATGGTGACCCGAGGATTACTGCAAGGTTCAGTCCTGCAAAATCTCCGGATAACACTGATGATCCTGCCGGACTGGATTTCCCATATGAAGGACTGAGAAACGGACAGTCTAAGAACGACAGGACTGCTGTTGATTATAATACACTCTGCTCAGACCATCAGCCGGCTTATCTTAAAGTTGGTGACAAAGGACCTAACTGGCATGTAATGAGAGCTCCCGAAGCCTATTTCCTGAGAGCTGAAGGTGCCCTTATGGGTTGGGCAATGGGTGGAACTGCACAGGCACTTTACGAAGAAGGAATCAAGTTGTCGCTTGCTGAGAATGGTTTTGATGATGTAAACCTCTGGGGTGAAACCTATACTACAAGTACACGTGTTCCTGCTTCTGCAGGAGTTGATGGCAATACTATATTCCCGGGCGATCCTCAGCCTCCTGTAAATACATGCCCTATAGCATGGCGCACAGCCGGTACAACAGAGCAGCAGCTTGAGCAGATCATTACTCAGAAATGGCTTGCTCTCTTCCCCGACAGCGAGGAGGCTTATGCTGAAAGAAGAAGAACGGGTTATCCGATCCTCTACCCTCGCCTTGAGAGTGAAAACCCTGATGTTCCAAGAGAAAAAGTTCCTTACAGGGCTCTTTACTGGAGCAGGGAATATACCGACAATGCTGCAGAAGTTGAGAAAGCTATCGGCCTTCTTAACGCTGAAAGCTCAGCAGCTAACGGTGACAAAGCAAGTACAAAACTGTGGTGGGATAAAAAAGCAGGAATCTAGTATTCTTTAGAATCATAATGGTTTAATTTCATAACATGAAATAGAAAGCCGTCTCAGCGATGAGACGGCTTTTTTAATTTATGAAAGCTGAAAATGAATATGTAAGTGTGAGTGTGTGAATGAGAGATTCCTCTTTCGCCAGAGCTACGGATGACAACATGAGTGTGAGGAAAAAGAGATGAGAGTGGTCATTCGAGCTAGTTCGCTCTCACTATAATAATAAGGAAGGATTAATTAGAGATTTCTGATTAATCCAAATAGCATTCTTGAAATCTCTTCAAGTTTTTTCTCAAAATTAGCAAAAGTGTTTTGGTCTATTTCTTTTGTTTCGATTAGGTATTCCATTATTGCAACGCATTCAAAAGCACTCCCCCTTGCTACTACGAAGAAGTTCTTTTTATCTTTACTGCTGAACCTTGAAGTTCCTTCAGCTATATTCAACATTATACTGAAGGAAGCTCTTCTGAGCTGATCATTAGTAACTCTATCGAAATTCTTTTCTGCCAGTTTTTCAGTAATTTCCTTACAGAAATTTTTAGATTTCTGGTATACCTCAAGTTTTTGAAAATCCCACATAATAAATTAAAGATTAAAGTTAGCACCAGGTTAAATAATCAAACGAGACAAAGTAAATATACAAATTAAGTGTGAGTGTGTGAGTGAGTGTGAGGAAAAAAGAGTGAGAGTGGTCATTCGAGCTATCTCGCTCTCACTCTCACTCTCACTCTTTTTTCAGTACCCGGAGGGGGAATTGAACCCCCACAACTTTGCAGTTACTGGTGTTTGAGACCAGCGCGTCTACCAATTCCGCCATCCGGGCAATTATATAGGTCTGCGAAAATACAAAAAAAATAGTTTAAACATCCCCCTATCCCCCTTCAAAGGGGGAATTTATGGTAAAAACCATTCAAAGAGGGAATTTATTATAGGATGCTCCTTCCAGGGTAGATTTTTGACCATGAGTCCTGCGCCTTTTGTTGAGCGTCTTGTTTCCTAAGCCTTGAGCAGGCTTTCTGCTTCAAGTGTCGAGCGTCGAGCGTCGAGCGTCGAAGGTCCAGAGCCTTGAGTCAATGTTTTTCTTTCATCTCCATTATCTCCACCTTCCTGAAATCTATTGGATGGCTCTCTGCCTGAAGACAAATATATCCTTCCTTTATCAGTGTACCCTCAGGTAAAGGATATCCTTCCGGGATACTATTGCCTCCAACCTGTGGATAGTTATAGCTCAAAACAGTGTCTCCTTCCAGAATATGATATATTACTTTATCTCCCTTTACAATAAATTCGGCTGTAACCCATTCATCTCCATGATAGGTTTTGGAAGATGATTCATTGCAGTGTTGTGTTATCAGCATGTTATTCATTACAATATTTGTACCCGGAGTGCATACATTCGAAGTGTGCCTTTCTGTAATTCCGTCACCTCCAAGGAACTGACCCTCAATTGATACAGGGAAATCCTGGTTAACGCCCATTGATGAGGCCGATTGCGAGTGGAGCATCACACCGCTGTTCCTGAACGCCCATGAGGGTCCACCTGAGCACTGTTCCCCCACGAACCGGTACTCTACTCTCAGCTTGTAATTAGAGAATGGTTTATTATAGAAAATATGACCGAATTCATTATTGAAATTATCATATTCATCATACCGGACTTTCAACAGACCATCTTCAACCCGGAAAGTGTTCTTATAGTTGACGTTTAGTTCTGAGCCTTTGATTTTAATATCCCATCCAGTGAAGTCTTTGCCGTTAAAAAGAGTAATCCATTCTTCTTTTACGGAATTGTTTTTACATGATGTAAAAAGGAAGAAAACAGACAGTAATAAATAAATAGCATTTTTCATGAATGTAAGTAGTTGTTAATGAGTGATATTAAAGAAACATTATAATTAAAATGATCTGGTTTAACATCCCCCTTCCCGTCCCGATAACTATCGGGAGCTATCGGGACCCGTTGGCTTCGCCGATCCCGCAAGTGGGATTCAAAGGGAGAATTTTAAGAAAGATGTCCCTGTGCCCTGCGCCCTGCGCCCTGAGCCATTTCAATCTTCACAATCATCTCCCTGATAGCCAGCTCAATTCCTTCAGCATCATAACCACATTCATGATATAGTTCATCCTGGGTACCATGCTCCACAAAATAGTCAGGTATTCCAAGTCTCCGTATTTCGGCACTATATCCGTTATCAGCCATGAATTCTGCTACAGCAGTACCAAAACCTCCTCTCATAATTCCATCTTCAACAGTAATAAGATATTTGAATTTTCTGAAGATTTCATGAAGAGCCAGGGTATCGAGAGGAGCTATGAACCGCATATCATAATGTGCTATGGAAATCCCATCTATTTCAATCTTCTGAAGAACTGAACTTACAGTATTTCCGGGATATCCGATTGACAGAATTGCAATATCTTCTCCCTCTTTAAGAATTCGCGATTTTCCTATTTCAACTTCACTGAAAGGTTGATGCCAGTCCTTATATAAACCTCTGGCACGGGGGTATCTTATTGAGAAAGGGAGGCTGTTTTTTTCAAGCTGTGCAGTAAAGAGCAAGTTCCTCATTTCTTTTTCATCCATAGGAGCCGTAACTACCAAATTCGGGACACTCCTCAGGTATGCCATGTCAAAGAATCCATGATGTGTTGCGCCATCAGCTCCTACAAGTCCGCCTCTGTCGATACAAAATATAACGCGCAGTTTCTGAAGTGCAACATCGTGAATTATCTGGTCGTAAGCTCTTTGAATAAATGAGGAGTATATATGACAATAGGGGATCAGTCCCTGCGAAGCAAGTCCTGCAGAGAAAGTTACAGCATGCTGCTCTGCTATTCCCACATCATAAACTCTGTCAGCCATTTTGCTCATAAGAATATTAAGAGAGCTGCCACTTGGCATGGCAGGAGTTATAGCCCTTATATTTTCATTTTGTTCAGCAAGCTCAACCATGGTCCTTCCGAAGACATCCTGGAATG
>CAYLYN010000247.1:0-5837 GCA_964387565.1 uncultured Rikenellaceae bacterium
CCTTTTACAGCTTGATCCAAAATTTAAGTAATTTTATGGTTTATACTTAAACATAGAGAATATGAAAACAAGGGGATTATTTTTTCTTTTTGCATTTGCAATTATCTTACCTGTGTCATCATCTGCACAGGTAGGCAGTCTGCTTAAAAATAAAATGAATAAAGTGGTTAACGCCGGGGTTAAGACTGTTGACAAGGAGATTGACGCCGAGATTGATACAGCTGTCAATAAAGAGGCTGAAAAGGCACGTAGCAGGGCTGATGCCAGGGCAGAAGAGAAAAAAATGGAAAATAACCAGCCTGAAGCAGATGCACCTTCAGAAGGCGAAGGAGGACAAGCTGGAGGCAGTGGTGCACTGGGATCTTTGTTTTCAAATAAGATCACTCTTAAATACAATGATTCCTACAGCTTTACATCCAGGATCTATATGGTATCTGAAACCTATGACAAGAAAGATGTCATGAAGATGGATTTATTTGTTTACTACAGTGCAAATTACCCGAGCATAGGTGTTGAAACGAAATCGATACAGAATACAGAGGGTGAAACAGTGCCTGTTGTTGCCAATATGGTTATGGATGGTGAAAACAAATGTTTCCTGATGCTTACAGATCTCAACGGGATGAAGATGGGAATGATATCTGCTGTTCCGGATGAAAATACTCCTCAGGAAGATAAAAAGGGAAAGAAAGATACACCACCTGTTTATACCAAAACCGGAAATACAAAGGTAATAGCAGGCTATAAATGCGATGAGTATTCTTATATCGATCCTGATGACAAGTCAAAGGGAATGGTCTGGTATACCACCGATCCAAGGCTTAAAATTGACAGACGTGGATGGAAAAATACAAAAATGAATGCCTATTATCAGAGTCCTCAGTTCAATGATGGAATAATACTCGCCAATGAGGCATATGATGAAAAGGGTAACCTGACTATGAGATCTGAGACAAAGGAGATTAATGAGAATTTTCCACATTCAATTTCTGTGCAGGGCTACACTTTAAGACAGGTCAAATCGGGCGAAGAAAATAAATAATAAGCGGGGACTTTCTTACTATAAATATTTATTTGGCAAGTAATTTTCATTCGATGAGAATTTCAGGATTTTTATTTCTCCTGTTAATGTTGGGATATAACCTTCCGGCACAGGATAAGAAGACCATTGACCAGATCAGGGACCATAATACCGGTATTGGGGTATGGTGGATAGGACAGGCAAGCTGGATAATCAAATCAGACGACCTGGTGATTTCAACAGATCTGTTCCTTGAGAACAGAGGAAGGATATCGCCAAGCCCGATTACACCTGAAGAAATTGCACCACTTCTGGATGTGGCATTTATAACTCACGGACACGGTGATCACTTTGAGGAATACACATCAAAAATTCTGGTTGAAAAATCCTCATGTCTTTTTGTGTTGCCTGAAAGCTGTCTTGAAACCGCCCGAAAAATAGGGATTCCTGAAAAGAGAATAGTAATTGCAAGACCAAGGGAGCCATTTGAGATTAAAGGGATCAAAGTAGATCCTCTAAGAGCAATTCATGGGAATTCCAATTTTGCCATATACTATGATGCCAATCTGCAGGATTGTGGTTATCTTTTCACAATAGGAGGCAAAAGGATATTACAGCCGGGAGATACCTACCTGCTTGAGGATCATCTCTTCCTGAAAAAGGTGGATGTACTTTTTTTCTCACCCACGGAACATAATATGTATATTGACAATTCGGTAATTCTGATCAATGCACTGGACCCTGATTATATCTTTCCCCAGCATCACAGTACAATGGCCCTTAACGACAATAACCGTTTCTGGGCAAAAGGATATCCTGATGAGGTTAAGATCAGGTTATCGAGACCATTGAAGGAAAGATATTATATCCTGAAGACAGGTGGAATGATGGAGATCAGGTAGGATAGTTCATAGTTTTCTAAGTTTTGCAAATCTGAGCAGTAGTTTCCTTGTGCCATCTGTGTCAAATTTAACTGAAGCAGTTGTATTTGGTGCTTCTCCTTCTATTGATATTATGACACCTTTCCCAAATCTTTCGTGATGAACATGATCTCCTTCTGCAAAAAGAGAGGCATCTGATCCCGGTAGACCCGATGAAGAAGATGAATCTGTCTTTGTAAGTCTTTTAAGTTTATCCTCCCTGGCGTATTTCACAGGTTCTTCTCTCAGAGGGGAAGCCTTGAAAGGTGATCCTGATATCTGGTTGAATGGCTTTCCTCCGGTCTGTGGATAATGCAGGAATTGCTGATCAATTTCCTTCAGGAAACGGCTGGGGCTGCATCTTTCAAGATTTCCCCATTTGTATCTGTTCAGGGCATAGCTTAGGGTAGCCTGTTTTTCTGCACGTGTAACAGCAACATAAAAAAGGCGTCGTTCCTCTTCAAGTTCCTTGGCTGATCCACTCGACATTGGTGAAGGAAATAAAGTATCTTCCATCCCTGTAATATATACATGCTTGAATTCCAATCCTTTAGCAGAATGCATTGTCATCAGTGTAACTTTATTCCTGTCTTCCTCCTTTTCAGTATCCTGATCTGTCAGCAGTGAAACATTAGCCATATATGCCTCAAGTGTATTAGGCTCTCCGTTTGTATCAGCAGCTTCGGTAAACTCTTTTATAGCATTCAGAAGTTCCTCCATATTCTCATACCGGCTTATCTCTTCTGGCAATTTACCATCCCTGAGCTCCTTCATTATGCCTGATCCCATTGCAATCTCCCTTGCCTTGGTAAATGCATCTGTTGTATCATAACTTACTCTCATATGATTGATCAGATCCCTGTAAATGAAAAGTTTCTTTACCGTTCCTGCATTGAACTGGCCCGGATATTTTTCTGCCTCACTCAGTACTGCCCATGGAGAGAGGTTCAATGATTCAGCAAGTTCAAATATCTTCTCTGCAGATGTGTCCCCGATTCCACGCCTGGGATAATTGATCGATCGTTTAAGAGCCTCTTCATCTTCAGGGTTAATGACCATCCTGAAGTATGCAAGTATATCCTTTATCTCTTTCCTCTCATAGAAAGAAAGCCCTCCATAGATCTTATAAGGGATATTTTTTCTTCTCAGAGTCTCTTCAAATATCCTTGACTGGGCATTTGTCCGGTACAAAATTGCAAAATCCGACCAGTTAAGCCTCAGGGCAAACCTCTTGTCGAATATATCAGAAGCGATATTAAAGCCCTCTTCTGAGTCAGTCATAGCCTGAAACACCTGGATCTTCTCGCCGGTTTCATTCTTTGAGAAAACACTCTTTTTTATCTGACCCTCATTGTTTGCTATTATCGTGTTTGCCGCATTGACTATTGTCTGGGTTGACCTGTAATTCTGTTCAAGTTTGAAGAGTTTATAATCAGGATAATCATTTTTGAACTCAAGTATATTTTCTATTCTTGCTCCCCTGAATGAATAAATGCTCTGGGCATCGTCACCAACAACACAAATATTCCTGTTTATTGCTGCCAGTTTCTTTATAATCAGATACTGTGAATAGTTTGTATCCTGGTATTCATCAACAAGTATATAACTGAATCTCTCCTGGTAGGATGCAAGTGTTTCCGGAAAATCCCTGAATAGTATATTTGTGTTGAGGAGAAGATCATCAAAATCCATCGAATTAGCCTTGAAGCATCTCGCGGCATACATCCTGTATATATCAGCGATAAGGGGCATACGGCTTGCCTTATCATATTCCTGGAGTGTCTCGTTTGATGAATAAATGTTTGCCGTAATAAGATTATTCTTGGCAGCTGAAATCCTTGAGGCTATAACTCCGGGCTTATATACATTATCATCCAGGTTCAGTTCCCTGATCAGCGACCTTATAAGGCTTTTGGAATCAGTGCTGTCATATATGGTAAAACTGGATTTGTAACCCAGCTTTCCGGCCTCCATCCTCAGAATTTTCGAGAATATGGAATGGAAGGTTCCCATCCACAGAAACCTGGCAATCTCAGGATTTACTATTCTTGTAATTCTCTCTTTCATCTCCCTTGCAGCTTTATTGGTGAAAGTGAGAGCAAGGATATTACCTGCCGGAACCTTTTGCTGCAGAAGATGGACTATTCTGTAAGTCAATACTCTTGTTTTGCCTGCACCGGCACCTGCAATTACGAGTGAAGGCCCTTCGGAGTGAATGACCGCCTCTCTTTGCGATTCATTTAGATTACTGAGGTAATCTGCTTTTTCTTTATGCATAGGTTACAGCGTAACAGGTCCGGCAAATTTAACAATAAGAGGTTATCAGAAAAGTTTTGTTGATTACTTATGGCCTATTATTTATTAACACCTGTATATTTTGATCATTTTTTTGTAATTTCCCATAATGGAAACCAACATTCTTTTAGGGCTTCTGCTAATAGGAAGCGGTGCATTTACAGCCGGGAGTTTTGCAATACCTTTCGGTATGGTAAAAAGATGGAAATGGGAGACCTACTGGCTGATTTATTGTTTTGGTGCATACACAATATTTCCATTTATCGCCTGCCTGATTTTTGCTCCTTCATTTCCTGATGTTTACAGGCAGGTCCCGGGAAATGTTCTGCTGAATGTTTTTCTTCTTGGTGCTGTCTATGGAGTTGGAAATCTGTCATTCGGATTATCGTTGAGGTATCTCGGGATATCCCTTGGATATGCCATGTCGCTGGGTCTTATGCTCGCTATAGGAACTCTTATTCCACCGGTTCTTGATGGCAGGTTAAAGATCATGTTGTCCGGATCTGGCGGAGGTCTGTTGATTGCAGGAGTTTTAATTGCATGTACAGGAATTGCATTCACAGGCTGGGCAGGATATCTTAAAGATACAATGGTTTCAGATCATGATAAGAAGACCAGCATTGCTGAGTTCAGCTTTATTAAGGGAGTTCTTGCAGCATTACTTGTAGGCATTACAGGTTCTGCAATGTCACTGGGATTTGAAAAGGCTGTTCCCATGAATGACATTGCAGCCAGGATTGGGATAGATCCTCTTTTTACATCGATGCCTGTTATGCTGTTACTTCTGTCAGGTACTCTGGTAACTACGATCATTTGGTGTATATACCTGGGAATCAGGAATAAATCTCTTTCAGATTATATCAGAAGCGATACCAGAGGTATGCTTTTTGGAAATTACATTTTTTCTCTGATGGCCGGATTGTTATGGTTCAGCCAGTTTATTCTTTTCGGGATGGGAAAAAGCAAGATGGGGCCCTTCACTTTTACATCCTGGGGGATACTTATGGGGCTGACAATTGTATTTGCAACGCTATGGGGTTTCTACAGGAATGAATGGAAGACAGCACCATTAAAAATTAAACTCTTTTTGATCTTCTCCCTTATAATAATTATTGTAGCATCATATATAATAGGGATAAGCGGTTCTGTTTAGTTTTATGAATCAATTATTTCAGTGTAAAATAAATTTAAGAATATGAAAAGATTCGGACAGGTAATTGGCATAAAGCCTGAGCATTTCGAGCGTTATAAGGAATATCATGCTGCAGTATGGCCTGAAATCCTCGATATGATTAAAAAATGTAATATCAGTAACTATTCTATATTCCATAAGGACGGGATGTTATATGCCTACATGGAATATACCGGAGTCGATTTTGCTGCAGATATGGCTAAAATGGCTGCTGACCCGAAGACACAGGAATGGTGGTCAGTAATGGAGCCAATGCAGTCCCCTCTGGCCACAAGAAAAGAGGGAGAGTGGTGGGCTGATATGGAGGAGGTATTTCATCTCGACTGAGCACTGGTTTTACTTCTACTTTTATTATACTTGCAGTGGAAAATACCAAAGTTGAAACTAATCCGTTTCTGTAAGTAATAAG
>CAYLYN010000248.1:0-5818 GCA_964387565.1 uncultured Rikenellaceae bacterium
GAGAATTCTTCAATATATTAACTTCTATTTTCCTGTCTCCTTCATTTTCCATTACTGCATCAAAGGAATTATTAATAAGATTTATTATTACCTGGTTAAGCAGCTTTTTGTCAGCAATGATCTCTTTCAATGATTTATCTGCAGAAATTTTGAAGTCGATATTGCTTTCTTTCATTCTTACTGAATAAGCAATCTTCAATTGTTCAATCCATTCACTAACAGAAAAGGAGCTGAATTCAGGTTGGGGTAGTCTGGAAATCTTCCTGTAGTTGTTCATGAAATTAACGAGACTGTTACTCTGCTCATTGATAAGTTGAAGTCCGCTAACAGCCGTTTTTATGACAGACTCATCAATCCGTGAACTTTTTATTTGATTTACTTCTGAGTTGAATAACGAGTATAATTCTTTGGCTACAGATGTCAATGGAGATAGTATATTCATTATCTCATGAGTAAGAACGCTTATCAGTTTTCTATAAGATTCCAGTTCCTTCGATTCCAGCTCATACCTGATATCATGAATTGATATTAACTTCAGCTCTTCTTCTTTCCTGCGGATCATACTAGCCCTGAAAAGCAATAACTGCATATTATTGGAAACCAGGCTTTTATATGTAATTGTTTCCCCCGGCTTCAGGTTGCTTACCGCATCATAGAATGCAGGATGCCGGATTCGTAAAAGGTCAGGATTTGTTGTATCTGGTGAGATGCCGGCATATATGCAGGCAGTTTTATTTATCAATTCAATCTTGTTATTGCCACCAATGACAAGCAGTCCCGCGGAAGAATTTTGAATCAGTGACCTGTAATATGATTCATTATATTCATTTGTTAGTTTTATTTCCTGAAAGTAATCGCTTAAGCGATTCATACTCTCATATAATCTGATTAAACCCTTGTTTTTAATTTTCCCCTGGAAGCGAATAGATGTATCATTATTACGAAGAGAATCGAAAAAAAAGCTTATCGCCTCGTTGGTCGAATTATAATTCCTGTTAACAAGTAAAACAAAGATCAGACCGCATATAAATAGTACAAGGGAACCGGAGTACAAATGCCGTTCAAAAAGAATTCCCGTACAAATGAATGAAATTGAAGTAAGAAAAAGCAGAAAGACTCTTACCCTTATATTTAATAATCTTTCAGATTCCATATTTTTTTATTTTATTGTAAAGAGTTTGCCTTGTTATACCCAGTTGTTCCGCTGTCATCATCTGGTTAAAATTATTCTTTTTCAAAGTACTTATAATCATTTTCCTTTCCATCTCATCAAGAGTTTCTGTTTCATTCATTACCATAATATCATGCTCAAAAAATACAAAATCTGAAGCTTTTAATTTTTCACCATCCGAAAGGATTACCGCTTTTTCAATTGTATGTTGCAGCTCTCTTATATTACCAAACCACCGGTTTCGTTTAAGCTTCTCTAATCCGTCTTTTTGCAGTTCGAGGAAATTCTTGTTGTATTTTCTTCCATATATTTTAATAAAGTGATTCGCCAGATCTTCAATATCTTCCACTCTCTCTCTCAAAGGTGGTAAATGGATTAATATAGTATTCATCCTGTAAAGCAGGTCCTGCCGGAACTGATTTTGTGTAACCATAGAATTCAGGTTCTTATTTGTGGCACTAATTAACCTGAAATCAACAGGAATTTCCTTGTTGGAACCAACAGGTGTGACAATCCTGGTTTGAAGAACTGTTAAAATTTTTGCCTGGAGGTTCAGAGGAATATTACCTATTTCATCCAGGAAAAGTGTGCCTTTATCTGCCAGTGTAAATCTCCCTGTTTTATCCTCATAAGCATTTGTGAAAGATCCTTTCTTATGTCCGAAAAGCTCACTTTCAAAAAGGGATTCAGCCAGAGATGATAAATCCACAAGAACAAATAATTCATTAGTACGATGAGACCTGTTGTGTATTTCTCTGGCAATTAGCTCTTTCCCTGTTCCATTCTCTCCTGTAATAAGGATACTGGCATCAGTGGCGGCTATTTTATCTACCAGACTCATAATTTCCTGCATTGCACGTGACTTACCGATAATCACAGGATCGCTTTTGTTAGCATCCTTCTTGAGCAAAGTCTCTTTAGATTTTAAATGGGAAATCTCCAGATTTGAATTCCTCAGGCGGCAGGCTGCTTCCAGCGTGGCTTTTAGCTTTTCATTATCCCATGGCTTTACAACAAAATCTGCAGCCCCCTCCTTCAGCGACCTGACAGCCAGTTCTATATCACCATAAGCAGTGATCATTACCACCTCCACCATAGGAGTTCTCTTTTTTATTTCCCTGAGCCAGAATATACCTTCGTTTCCGGTATTTACTCCGGCCCTGAAATTCATGTCAAGTAAAACTACATCCGGATCAATTTTTTCAAGTTCGGAATAAAGCTGATTGGGATTGGAAATAGTCTTAACTGATTCATATTCAGCTTTAAGCAAAAGTTTAAGTGAATTTAGGATAGCAGGATTATCATCAATTATAAGCAGTTTTTTGTTTTTCATAGCCTTATTAAATAAGTACTAAATGTAAAATATTTTTATCATTCCATGTAAAAAAATTTTACTTCTATAATGATGTCTTTAATCTATAATATTGATTATCAGGCAAAAACGATGTTTGGCACGAAGTTAGACCTTTAAGGGTAAACAAAAATCATTATGATCAAAACAGTCAATTTATCAAAGGTCTTTCGGACAGAAATGGTCGAAACAACAGCTCTTAATAATGTAAGCCTTGAAGTGGGAAATGGCGAATTTCTGGCAATAATGGGGCCTTCCGGGTGCGGAAAATCAACATTACTGAATATACTGGGACTTCTGGACAACTCTGATTCGGGTGAATATTATTTCGACAGTGTTGAAATTTCCGGATTAAATGAAAAACAAAGAACCAATCTGCGTAAGGGAAATATAGGATTCATTTTTCAGAGCTTCAACCTGATTGATGATCTGAATATTTATGAGAACGTCGAATTGCCTCTTCTTGCACTGGGTGAACCAAAATCTCAGAGGCGGAAAAAGGTAGATGAAATACTTGAAAAAATGAGAATTGGCCACCGGAGGAGCCATTTTCCGAAACAGCTTTCAGGTGGTCAGCAACAACGCGTGGCTATTGCCCGGGCACTTATTACGAGACCGAAAGTAATTCTTGCAGATGAGCCTACCGGTAACCTTGACTCATCCAACGGGGAACAGGTAATGCAATTGCTCGAAGAGCTGAATGCCTCAGGCACAACTATAGTGATGGTCACTCATTCCCTTGGTCATGCGGAAAGAGCACACCGGATTGTTAACCTGTTCGACGGACATCTTGTAATGGAAAGATCTGATAAGGTTTTTGAGCCGGTTCGCTAGATCATATCAATAATTCACATTCTCTCAAATACTATTAAAATGATATCGCAAACAATATATATGCTATTCAGAAGGATTTATAAGGATAAACTTCTCTATTTTATAATTTTTGCCAACCTGATAATAGGATATGCCGCATTTATAGTGATAAGCCAGTTCGTAAGCGGGACATTCACGTGGGACACTTACAACACAAATTATGATCGGATTTACAGACTTCAGTTGTTCATGGACCAGAGAGAGAACACCATGAAGCATACCTGGAGCGTTACAGCGGCTCTAAGCCGGAAAGACCTGGTCGACCTTCCTGAAATAGAAAAAATTGCTCTTATACATGATGTGGGCGATAATAATAAAAGCGGTGTATTCCTGTCAGTTGATAAGAAGAACCAGTTCTTGTCACGATTTGGATATTATGCAGATCAGACAGTCTTTGATATTTTTACATTTAACTTTATTGAAGGGGATCCCCAGCAAGCCCTGACCCGGCCATATTCAATTGTCCTGTCAAAAGAGCTTGCTGATAAATTGTTTCCGGGAGGAAATGCCCTTGGAAAACAGGTTTATGGTGAAAACAAAGTTGTCTTTAATGTTTCCGGAGTATATGAAGATCTCCCGTTAAGATCAACCTGGCGACCGGTTTATATTCTTCCGATGCTATCTTATACTGCACTTACCGGGCAACAGAATTATGAAAATAATTATTGGGGATATTCCTTTTACACATACGTTCTGCTTAAGCCAAATGCAAATCCGGCATCTATAGATAATAAAATATACAATGCTCTGAAAGACTTCCGGAAGGAGCATCACCCTTACCTGCGCCCGATGTCGAAACTATATGTGAATCCTTTCTTCGATCCCTCATTGTATATTGCGATTGGTCTTCTAACGATTCTATCGGTACTCATACTGATCCTTTCTTCAATAAACTTCATCAACCTGCAGACTGCCAGCGCAACAAACCGCTTCAAAGAGATAGGAATTAAAAAAACCCTGGGTTTTAACAAAAGACGCCTCTGGTTTCAGTTCATGTTTGAATCGATGGTTTTAACGATAGCTGCATGCCTCACGGGCATTTTTCTTGCTCAGATGGCAATTCCTTCTTTGAATAATATGATAGGATGGGGGTCGTTTCCGAACATTCTTGAAAACCCGAAACTAATTTATTTAATCCTGGCTGTAACCCTTATCACAGGATTTTTATCAGGCATACACCCGGCTTATGTTATTTCTTCATACAGTCCGGTGGCTGCCCTGAAACAAAAAATTATCTCAGAAAAAACAAATGGTATAAATCTTAAAAAGATACTTGTTACAATCCAGTTCAGCATTTCGGTCTTTATGCTTATCGTTGCCTTCATTTTTTTCAGGCAGACAAATTTTATGTTAACAAAAGATCTGGGTTTTAACAGCCAGACGATATTGTTCTCAAATATTGTGACAAACAAGGAAGGTTCATTCGAATCTTTAAGGGAGCGGTTACTCGAACATCGTGAAATTCAAGATGCCTGCATGTCTGATTATATACCTTTTATACTCCCTGGAGGTGACGACCTGAACTGGGAAGGAGGCAAACCTGATGAAAAGGTCTTTGTCAGGTTCAGCAATATAAGCTATGACTTTGTCCCGACTTATGAGTTGAAAATACTATCCGGAAGGAATTTTTCAAAAGAATACCCTGCTGACGGAAGCAAATGTCTTATTAATGAATCGGCAGCCAAAGTTTTTGGCTGGCAGGAACCATTAGGAAAGCGAATTAAAGCATCAGGCAGAAACTATGAGGTAATAGGAGTAATTAAGGATTACACTGTATTTTCAGTCTTCAACCCTAATGAACCTCATCTTTACAGGCTCCTCAGGGATTCAATAGTCTCAAATGCAGTATATTCCGTAAACTTTGCCCCGGGGAAAGAGAAAGAAGCTATGAATATTGTTAAGGAAGAATTTCAAAAATTCTTCCCTGAAGATGCCTTTGAGTTCAGCGATATTAAATTTCTTACTCAAAATGAAAATGCCGTAAAAGCTTTTCAGAGTTTACAAAAAATAACCAGTATGATTGCAATTCTGACTATCCTGATTTCATCCATAGGCATATTCGGTCTTATTTTATTCATGACCCAGCGAAAACTGAAAGAAATCGGTATTCGTAAGGTCCTTGGATTTTCTTATGGAAGTCTTTATTTTACTCTCTCTTCGTGGTTTATACAACTGATTTTAATATCACTTTTGTTAGCCTGGCCTGCTGCATATTATGTTTATAAAATTTTGCCAGGTGCAAATAAATACGGTCTTCAGATCTGGGAGTTTATTTTAGCCTCTCTCATAATTCTTTCGGTGGCTGTTGCAACAATAAGTTATCAGATAATCAGGGCTCTGAGAGTAAGACCTGTTGAAATTTTGAAAGATGAATAGCACTGGCAGGATTATCTTCCTCCTGGATCTCATGATCCTCTTTGGGG
>CAYLYN010000249.1:0-5816 GCA_964387565.1 uncultured Rikenellaceae bacterium
CCACCCTTCATCCTTCATAAAACCGGGGATTACTCCGATAATCGTTCCATTGTTACTTAAAACTGAGTCGGCAAGACTCCCCATTAAGCCAATACCCCCACCACCGAATACAACTTCCATACCGGCATTAGCAAGGAGAGCACCCAGCTCAGATGCGGCTTCTGAATATTCACGGTTTATACGGCTGCTTGATGAAGCGAAGATACAGACTGTCATAGTAAAAGATAAAAGGCTGTTCTGAACGACTTTTTAACCACAGAGGTCACAAAGAAGGCACAAAGTTCACAAAGATATACTACTGTATTTCAATTCTCTGAGGACTTTGTGTAATTCCGGTATCTTGTGATTGCTGTCGTGATGAGACTTTGCGAACTTTGCGGTTAATTAATTCAAAGTATATAACTGAAAAAATTAATTAATCAGTTAGTTAAAAAAGAGCATTAAGTTTTGTTACGAAGTTATTTTTTGGAACTGCGCCGACCTGTTTGTCTGCTACTTTTCCATCCTTGAAGAATAGTACAGTCGGGATATTCCTGATTCCGTATTTTGCAGCTACTCCCGGGCTGTTGTCTACATCGCATTTTACAACAAGAGCTCTCTCCGCATATTCACTGGAGATCTCTTCAACAATCGGTGCAATCATTCTGCAGGGGCCGCACCATTCAGCCCAGAAATCCACCATTACAGGTTTTGAAGATTTTACTACTACTTCATCAAAATTACTATCGTCTACTGCTAATGCCATAATATTTAGTATTTATTGATTTTTTATTCCGCTGGCAAATATAGTTAATTAACTTTATATTCTATACCGGGAAAGTCGTCAAGGAATGCTATCAGTTCATTATTCAGCCTTATCCTGTAAGTCCTTGAAAACATGGGTAATGATATCCTGTCTTCACCATTAATGAACAAAAAGCGTAACTCTGACTCACCCTTGTTTTCAAGTACGAGTCTTTTTAATTCATGGATCATTTCGTGACTGATTTCTGCAGGATCCAGCTTAATTGTCACAGACTTTATGAGCTCATCTTTAACACTTGAAAGCAGGCTTATTTTCTTTATCTTGAATTCGAGCTCTTCATTTTTGTACTTTCGAAGCTGGACTCTTCCTGATATCAGAAGGTAATAACCGATCACGCAGAACTTACTGTTTTCAATATAGTCTTTATCAAAAAGCATGAATCTGAATGAATCGGAGTAATCCTGAATGGTCAATGACCCGTATGGTTTGCCGTTTTTACCTATCCCGTTCCTCGTATCTGTTACCATGCCGGCTACAACAACGTCTCTGTCGAGCCACTCCCTGAGGTTCTGAAGATCTGCAAGTGTGGCTGTCGTAAAGGTACCTATCTCAAGTCTGAAATCATCAAGAGGATGAGATGAGAGGTATATTCCTATTACCTCTTTCTCTTTATTCAGTTTTTCCAGTTTAGGCCAGTCGGGACATTGAGCCGGTTCAGGCCTTACCATATCGAATCCTCCTGCATCTCCGAAAAGGGAGGTCTGGCTCGAATTTTTTATTGTCTTGGCAGTATTTCCATACCTTATCAGGCTTTCAATAAAGCTGGAGCCTTTGGTATCAAGTGAAAAATATTGCGCCCTGGAGACTGACTCAAAACAGTCGAAAGCACCAGCAACAGCCATCGCTTCAAGATTTTTCTTATTGAGAGAATTAAGGTTAACCCTCTCTACAAGGTCATAAATATCTCTGTAGAGCCCATTTTTTTCTCTTTCTTCAATAAGCTGAAGCACTGCCGCTTCTCCGACACCTTTGATGGCTCCCAGTCCGAAACGTATATTACCATCCTTATTAACGGTGAACTTAACATTACTTTCATTCACATCCGGACCCAGTACTTCCATTCCCATCCTGCGGGTCTCATCCATGAATGTTGTTATCTTTTTTATATCATTGATGTTCCTGCTTAACACTGCTGCCATGTATTCGGCAGGGTAGTTGGCTTTAAGATAACCTGTATGGAATGCTACCAGAGCATAACATGTTGAATGCGATTTATTAAAAGCATACTGGGCGAATGCCTCCCAGTCGGACCATATTTTATTTACAGTGGCTTCATCATAGCCATTTTTTGCACAACCCTCCTGGAACATGATTTTCATCTCGTCCATAATAGAGCGTTTCTTTTTACCCATCGCCTTCCTGAGTGAGTCAGCCTGGCCTTTGGAAAAGCCTGCAAGGGCCTGGGAAAGAAGCATCACCTGTTCCTGGTAAACAGTAATGCCATAAGTATCATCAAGATACTTCTCCATTACCGGAATAGGATAATCTATTTTTTCCTGGCCATGCTTTCTTTTTATGAATCTTGGTATATACTCCATCGGACCAGGACGGTAAAGGGCATTCATAGCAATAAGATCCTCAAGCCTGTTTGGTTTGAGATCGCGCAGGTATCTCTTCATACCCGGAGATTCAAACTGGAAGATCCCGGTAGTTTCCCCGTTACTGAACAGGTCATAGGTCTTTTTATCATCAAGAGGAAGATTATCTATATCTATATCTATCCCTTTTGATTTTTTAATATTTTCAATGGCATCCTTAATTATTGAAAGTGTTTTCAATCCCAGGAAATCCATCTTAAGTAATCCGACAGATTCCACGTGGCTTCCATCGTACTGGGTTGCATACAGAGTGGTATCTTTTGCTGTGCAGAGGGGAATATAATTGTCAAGTGAATCTTTACCAATTATTATACCGCAGGCATGTACACCCGTCTGTCGTACTGAACCCTCGAGCACCTGTGCATACTTGAGGGTCTGGGCAATAAGCTTGTTTGAGGATTCCCTCTCTTTTGCCAGTTCGGGGACTTCGGTATATGCGTCAGCGAGTGTGATCCCGGGTCGTTCCGGTACAAGTTTGGCAAGTCTGTCGGCATCGGGAAGCGGCAGTTTCTGAACCCTTGCAACATCCCTGATCGCCATTTTGGCAGCCATTGAGCCAAAAGTTATGATATGTGCCACTTTATCGTGGCCATATTTGTCGACTACATATTTTAATACTGATTCCCTTCCGTCTTCATCAAAATCGATATCTATATCAGGCATCGAAATACGGTCAAGGTTCAGGAAACGCTCAAACAAAAGGCCATACCTGATAGGGTCAATATCGGTGATCCTCAGAGCATACGCAACTGCAGAGCCTGCAGCCGATCCTCTCCCTGGTCCTACTGATACACCCATTTCACGAGCTGCACGCAGAAAATCCTGCACAATAAGAAAATAACCGGGGAATCCCATTTTTGCTATCATTGCCAGCTCGAAATCGAGTCTCTCGGTATGTTCATTTGTCAGTGTTCCCCATCTCTCCTTTGCCCCTTTGTATGAAAGATATTTAAGATATTCATCCTTATCGGTATATTCTTCCGGCAGCTCAAAGTCGGGCATTATGGGATCGTGATCAAGCTTATATTTCTCAATTTTTTCGACCAGTTCAGCCACATTATCAATGGCTTCGGGAATATCACTGAAGATCTTGCGCATCTCCTCCTCACTCTTCAGATATTCCTGTTTTGAATATCTGAGCCTGTTGGGATCGTCAATGTCCTTTGCCGTATTGATACAGATCAGCCTGTCGTGGGCTTCCGCATCATCTGCATGAACAAAATGGACATCGTTGGAAGCAATTATTTTAACATTATATTTTGAGGAGAGTTTCCTGAAAGCTTCAATTACCTTCTGTTGCAGGGGGAAAGCAGACCTGTCAGCGTCGGGGTCATAAGTTTCGTGACGCTGTATTTCGAGATAAAAATCATCGCCAAAGATGTCAAGATATCCTTTCAGAACTGCTTCTGCTCCTGCAAGGGTACCATTCAGGATCTCATCCTGAATTTCACCTGCCAGGCATGCTGAGGAGGCTATAATACCTTCACTGTGTTTTGCCAGAAGCTCCTTGTCAATTCTGGGCCTGTAATAAAAGCCTTTTATCCAGGCTGTAGATACAAGCTTGATAAGGTTCTTATAACCCTGAAGATTTTTCGCAAGCAGAATAAGATGATCACCTGAACGGTCCTCCTTTGCGCTCGCATCGGAAAGAGATCTTTTTGCAACGTAAATCTCGCAGCCTATTACAGGTTTAATACCCTTCTTAGTGGCAATATTGTGAAACTCCTTGACGCCAAACATATTGCCGTGATCGGTTATTGCAACAGCTTCCATTTCAAGGGCTTTGACCCTGTCGATCAGCAGAGGGATACTTGAGGCTCCGTCAAGTATAGAGTATTGAGTATGAACATGTAAGTGTGCAAATCCGGCCATGAAAATATTTTAAATTCTGGGTTTTGATTATTCACAAAAATAGGTAAAAAATGTGGAAGCTTTCTGAACTGAATGTTGTGTTAATTAAAAAACAGTCCGGTTGGCTGAAACTGTATAACTGTAAAGTCATTTATACCGTTTGTTGAGTGGTACCTTAACAAAGAAAATCTTACTGCTAACTTGTGTTGTTAAAATTTTTTTGTAACCTAAAACTAAAGCTATGAGAAGAATTCTCTTAATGTTTCTTGTTTTTTGCGGGGCACTGCTGTCAGCAGCTGGTCAGCAAAAAACTGTGTCCGGAACTGTTACTTCATCTGTTCAGGGGGAAGGAGCAATGCCGGGAGTTGCAGTATCTATACCGGGTACTACAATTGGCACAACAACAGGTATTGACGGTAAGTTTTCACTTCTTGTTCCTGAGAATACGACAACTCTGCAGTTCTCCTATATTGGTATGAAGAAGCAGGAAGTTGATATTAGCGGCAGGAATCTGATAGATGTAATTATGGAACCGGATGTTATGGGGCTTGATGAAGTCGTTGTAACAGCTCTGGGTATTTCGAGGGAAAAGAAAGCCCTGGGGTATGCCGTTCAGGACATAAAAAGTGCTGTGATTGAACGGACGGGAAATACAGATCTGTCAGGTGCATTGCAGGGTAAAATTGCTGGTATAGATATTAAACCTTCCAGTGGAATGCCCGGCGCTTCATCACAGGTTGTTATTAGAGGTGCCAGATCCTTTACAGGGAATAACACACCTCTATATGTTATTGACGGTATGCCGGTTGCCTCAACAGCTGACATACAGTCTGGTGCAGGAGGTAACTTTTCTCTTGTCGGAAACGGTGTGTCGGGTTCTGATATCTCGAACCGTGCAGTTGACCTGAATCCATCAGATATTGAAAGCATCAATATCCTTAAAGGGCAGGCCGCTGCCGCACTCTATGGTATTCGCGCTTCAAATGGCGTTATTGTTATTACTACAAAAAGCGGGCGTAACAACGCCATTGGAAAACCGGTAATATCAGTTTCCCATACCAGCGCATTTTCACAGGTTTCACGTACACCTGACTACCAGACTACTTATGCACAGGGTGTTTACGGCAATTATGTGCCTACAGTTTCGATGTCATGGGGACCAAAAATTGTTGATCTTCCTGACGATCCTACTTATGGAGGAAACACCAATGGTCATCCCGGAAAATTTCTGGTTCCACAGCTCCAGAGAGGGCAGGTTGATGATCCCTGGGTAACTCCTCAGGTTTTCAACAACTGGGACCGTTATTTCAAGACCGGTTACTCTGCAACCAATAACGTTAATGTCAGCCAGGCTATGGATAATGGCAACTTTGCACTCGGATTAAGTCAGACTTCACAGACCGGGATTGCACTTGCTACAGGAATGAGCCGTTATAATGGTAAAGCATCGGCTGAAAGAAAGTTAGGTAATAACTTTTCAGTAGGATTTACATCCAATTTCTCAAGGACCGATATTGACAAGCTGCCTTCGGCAAATGATGCAGCTCTTGCAGGGGTTTTAT
>CAYLYN010000250.1:0-5708 GCA_964387565.1 uncultured Rikenellaceae bacterium
GAAGGGAATTGAGGCAAAAATATATACATTAAAAGTACCCGGACAACAGACAACTCTTGATGAAGCATTTGCAAAATATTCAGGTAAATCCGACCTTGATTCAAGGCTTATGAAGAAATTCAGTAAAAAAGGTATCAATAATCTCTCAATAACTGACAGTACCTGGTTTATGGGTTATGATAATGAAATTGATGGTATCGTGTGGGAAAAAGGCGTGCATTCATTTAGCTGGAAAGGATACCCTTCCGAAATTGTGATCAGGAATATAATTGATCCGGTGCCACTCCCATTTGAAAAGGTACAGGGCCTTATGTTGTCAGCTTACCAGGAAAAGCTGGAGAAGGACTGGATAGAACAATTAAAGGAAAAATATTCCGTTAAGGTCGATAGCAACGAATTTAATAATGTGAAGAAGAGGATTTCAAATGAATAGACTAAGCATCCTATTGCTTTTTGTTATGCTCATGACAGGCTGCATCAGTAACAGTAAACCTCCTCAGAGAGTCCCTGTTGCTGAGGTTGGTAAGGTTATTCTATACTATGACGAACTTCCAAAGCTTATCCAGAAAGGGATAAATGAAGCCGATAGTACTGCAATAGTGCAGAATTATATCAATAAATGGGCAAAGCGGGAACTTTTGCTTCAGAAAGCCGGGCAAAATATGTCAAGGGAAATTCTGGATGAAATTGATAAACAGATTGAAGAGACCAGGGCAAACCTGATTATTTATCAGTATCAGAGGCAGATGATGCTTGAAAAAATGGATACAGTAATTAGCGATGCAGAGATAGAAAACTATTATGCCGCTAACGAAAAGAGCTTCACACTTAATTCCAATATTGTGAAAGCGCTGTTTATTAAACTGCCTTCAGAAACCCCTGATATTAACAGAATAAGAAGTCTGGCCCGTTCAAATGACCAAAGCGATATGCAGCAACTTGAAAGTATTTGCTATCAGTTCGCGGAAAAATTTGATGACTTCAATGAAGACTGGGTAAGAATGGACAGGCTTTCTATTGAGCTTCCTCAGGAAATTGAAAATGAAGAGAACTTTCTCAGAAGAACTACTTTTCACGAAATAAGCGACTCTTCCTCAATATACCTTATCTCTATACGGGATTACAGGCTGAGGTCAACACTTGCTCCATTCGAATATGTTAAAGATGATATTAAAAGAATAATAATAAATTCCAGGCGATTTGAATTTATTCAATCACTTGAGAATGGAATCTATAATGAAGGTTTGAAAGAAAACAGTTTTAAGATATATTGATTTGTGATGAGAAGAATAAAAGTATTATTGATTTTAGTTATTAGCATATTTACAGCCGTAACAACACAGCTTAAAGCCCAGCCTCTTGTTGAATCAATAGCTGCAGTAATAGGTAATGAAGTTATATATCTCTCCGACCTGGAAGCAACAATAGCAGACCTTAAAAGATCAGGAAACAAGACCCCCATGGATGATTTAAGATGCAATGTTTTCCAGGAAATGCTTATCTCAAAATTATTTATTGATCAGGCAAGGATCGATAGTATTGAAGTCACTGATGATGTTATTGAAGGTGAACTGAATATGCGTATTAATGACGCTATCAGAAGAGCAGGAAGCCAGGAAGCGCTGGAGCAGTATTTCAGGAAAAGCATGGTTGAGATAAGAAGAGATATAAGGAAAACCATGCTTGAACAGGAGGTTGTTCGTGAGGTGCAGTCAAAGATTTCTGAAAACCTTTCAATGACACCATCGGGAGTAAAAAGATTCTACAACGGTATGGATAAGGATAGTCTTCCGGTTATCCCGGCCAAATACCAGTTAAGAATTATACAACTTGATCCCCCATCTAATGAGGATAATAAAGCTGAAGCTCGTCAGAGGTTACTCGATATGAGGAGTCAGATACTCGAAGGAAAAAGTTTCAGTGTCCTGGCCAGGCTTTATTCAGAAGATACAGAATCAGCAAAAAACGGTGGTGAAATAGGATATCTGACACGTGGTGAGCTGGACAAGGAGTATGCAAATGCTGCTTTCAGCCTTACTAAAAATACTGTGTCAAAAGTTGTTGAATCAAAATTTGGGTTTCATCTCATACAGCTGATCGACAGAAAAGGTGATATGGTAAATACAAGGCACATTCTGATACGGCCAAAAGTTAAGCCTGATCAGGAAAAACAAGCTCTGAACAAACTCGACAGTATAGCCGATCTAATAAGAAGAGACAGTCTTAAATTTGAAGATGCTGCACTCAGGTTCTCAACCCACAAAGACAGCCGCATAAACGGAGGAAGACTTGTAAATCCAAATCCTTCTGACAGGGTAACATGGCTCAACCTTGAAGAACTGAATACTGATATGTTTATGAATGTAAGGGAGCTCAAGGTTGGTGAAATATCAAGGGCTTTTAAAACAACTGATGACAATAACAACCCTGTATTCAGAATAGTCAAACTTGATTCTGAAATACCTGCACACAAAGCAAACCTGAAGGATGATTATCAGATTCTGTATGATGCTGCACTTATGGAAAAGAGGCAGAAATTGTATGATGAATGGATAACAAATAAACTTAAGATCACTTATATAAGAATAAGTGAAGAGTACAAAACATGCGAATTCCTTCAGAAAGGATGGCTCAAATAAGATCCCTGCAAAAACAAAGTATACTTCATGACGTCAGGATTATTCCTTACATCATGGCTGCATTATTGTTTGTTTTTTCATTGCAGTCGCTTGACTCTCAGGATAATATCAGGAATAAGAAAAAAGTTGAACTGATTTATGCTGATGAAGATATTGTTCTGAGAGATGAACAGACGGGAACTGATATACACCACATTATAGGCAATGTGAAATTCAGAATGGATGAAAGCACCCTGACCTGCGACAGTGCTCACTGGTACCCTGACAAAATGCAGATATCAGCATTCAGCAGGGCTCATCTGGAACAGGGTGACACTCTAAACCTGTTTGGTGATTATATGTTTTATGACGGGATTACCGATATTGCTGTGGTTGAGGGAAACGTTGAGCTCATCGATAAAGAGACCCATCTTTATACTGATGCAATAAATTACGATGTAATAAACCAGATTGCCGATTACAATTCAAAAGGCCGGATCACTAATGCTGATAATACTCTGACAAGCATAATAGGTGTATATTTTGTAAATCAGAATCTTTTCCATTTCAAGGATAGTGTAAAGATCGTGAATCCGGATTATGTAGTGACATCAGATACAATGGATTATAATACAAAAACGGAAACTGTTCATTTTACAGGACCTTCCGAAGTCAGGGGTGACAGTATTTACATGTTCTGTGAAAGAGGCTGGTATGATACAAAATCCAGAATTAGCTCTATCTGGAAAAATGCATACATCGATAATATGAAAAACAGTCTGAGAGCTGATTCAATCTTTTACAATGACAGCACCGGTTTTGGTGAAGGATTCAGGCATGTGGAAATAGAAGATACTACGAACAAACTTTTTGTTCGTGGCCATTACGCCTATTACAACAAAACGCCTGAAAAATATTTTGCAACAGACAGTGCACTTTTTATTCAGGTTACAAATAATGATTCATTATATCTGCATGCAGACACACTTTTGGCAATAACTATCAAGGATACAATAAATGATTACAGGCTGGTTAAAGCATTTTATAAATGCAGGATTTTCAGCAAGGACATTCAGGCAAAATGCGATTCGCTGACATTTTCATTCCAGGATACAATAATAAAGCTGTACCATGATCCGGTTATATGGTCAACCGAAAACCAGCTTACTGCTGATTCGATGGCCCTGTTCACAAAAAACGAGGAGACTGACAGGCTTGAGTTATATAATGCTGCATTCGTAACAACCAAAATTGATACACTCAGATATAACCAGATAAAGGGCGACAATCTGATTGCTTACTTCAAAGATGACAAAGTATATAAAATAGGTCTTAAAGGCAATGGAGAGTCCATCTACTATCTACTTGACGGACAAGAACTTGCTGGAGTAAACAGATCAAAATCAACCGACATACAAATATATATGGAGGATGGTAAAGTATCTGAAGTTATTGAAAATCAAAATCCTGCAGGATATATTGATCCTCCTGTATCTTTAAGTCTTAAAGAACCTAAACTTGAAGGTTTTAGCTGGCTTGAAATACTAAGACCAAAGGGCAAAAATGATGTATTCAGAAAATAAAGAGGCTGATCTTTCGAACAGCCTTTCTACTAATATTCATCCTCATTGAAGAAGAAATCGTCCTTGCTAGGATAATCAGGCCAGATATCTTCAATACTTTCATAAATATCTCCCTCATCTTCAATCTCCTGAAGGTTCTCAATCACTTCCATAGGGGCACCTGACCTAATGGCGAAATCAATCAGCTCATCTTTAGTTGCAGGCCATGGAGCATCCTCAAGTTTTGATGCCAATTCAAGTGTCCAGTACATAATTACTTTATTAAATATGACTTTTCAAAGTCTGCAAATATAAAAATTATTTTATGTAAAAAACAATACTGGCTTTTTACTTTTTTAACATATCAAACAATCCATTTAACTTCCTCATTATCTGTCTCTTTTAAAATCTTTCTGGACAATACAAAAAGAAAGTCAGACAATCTGTTAAGAATTTTGACAACAATTACAGGTATTTTTTCAGTTTCATTAAGACGCAGAACAGCCCTTTCTGCTCTTCGGCAAACACACCTTGAAATATGGCAATAAGATACAATTTTACTACCGCCGGGAAGAAGGAAATTTCTCAGTGGCTGCAGATTTGTCTCCATTTTATCTATTTCTTCCTCAAGAACACTGAGACACTTATCATCAGGCAAAATAACCCGGGCATCCGGATTCTCAGGATCGCTTGCAAGAGCCGCAGCACATAGCATCAGCTGGCTTTGTAAATATATAAGCAGATCTTTCCTGGCAAGATTTTCTTCATGATCCCGCAACAGCCCTATCCATGCAATAAGCTCATCTACAGATCCATATGCTTCAACTCGCTGTGAATGCTTTGGTACTCTCCTCCCGCCGGCAAGGGAAGTGGTTCCATCATCACCTGTAAGAGTATAGATTTTCATTGATAGTATGAAATATGGAGTTAGTAAGATATATGGAAAGCCTATGCTTTTATGTACTTCTCATTAATAATATCCTGTGAAATTTCCCCATCAAACAGGCGGATTATACGGGCAGCATGTTTTGCGATATCCTCCTCATGTGTAACAACAATAACTGTATTTCCCTGTTTATGAATATTATCAAGAAGTCCCATAATATCTACAGAGGTCTTGCTATCAAGGTTTCCGGTCGGTTCATCTGCGAGAATAATTGAAGGTTTGTTAACCAGTGCTCTGGCGATTGCCACTCTCTGACGCTGACCGCCTGATAATTCATTTGGTTTATGTGTCATACGGTCTGCAAGGCCTACCTCTGCCAGGGTCTCAATAGCCAATTTCTCTCTTTCAGCTTTTGGAACACCCGCATATATCAAAGGCAGGGTTACATTCTCAAGAGCAGAATACCGGGGAAGCAGGTTAAATGTCTGGAATACAAATCCAATCTCCTTATTACGAATTTCTGCCAGGTAATCATCTTCCATCTTACTGACATCTGTTCCGTTCAGAATATAGCTTCCGCTTGAAGGTGTGTCAAGGCATCCAAGAAGGTTCATAAGTGTAGATTTGCCGGATCCGGAGGGT
>CAYLYN010000251.1:0-5698 GCA_964387565.1 uncultured Rikenellaceae bacterium
GAGTTATTGAAATTGATGGCAAACCACATTATATTATTGACTTCAAGCAGAAACAAACTGTTGAGCATCCTCTTTTCATGGGAAGTTTCTTTATAAATATGGAGACTTATGCGTTAACTGAAGCCGAGTTTGGATTTAACCTGGAAAACAAAGAGGCTGCCGCTTCAATTTTTATTAAAAAGAAGCCTCTTGGTATGAAAGTGTACCCTGAAGTTGCAACTTACAGAACCAAGTATCGTGAGCAGGATGGTAAACTGCACTTCATCTATTCAAGAGCTGAAGTTAAGTTTAAAGTTGGCTGGTCAAAGAAGCTGTTCCATACCTACTATACAACAATGTCGGAAATTGCTGTAACCGACCGTACTGACCAGGAAGTTATTAAATTTGCAAAAGAAGAAAAGATAAGATTCAATGACGTATTCTCTGAAAAAGTCAGCGATTTTGCAGATGATAAGTTCTGGGGTGATTATAATGTTATTGAACCTGACCAGAGTATCGAAACAGCAATAAGAAGACTCAGCAGAAAGCTTAAATTCAGCGACAGGGAAGAATAAGACAGACAAGCCGGATGGCGAAGGACAGTGAAATAGCAGGGAGGATCAGGAAAGGTGATAAAGCAGAATTTGAAACTCTTTTCAGATCCTCCTATGTTTCTCTGGTAAAATATGCAAAAACCCTGATCAAGGATCATGATACAGCCGAAGAGATTGTGCAGGACCTCTTTGTCAGGATTTGGCAGGAAAAAGAAAAATTCAAAATTAACAGTTCTTTGAACGGATATCTGTTCAGGGCAGTACACAACAGATGCATTCATCATATTGAGCATTTAAAGGTTGTGGACCGGCACGCAGAGACAAACTCCTCAGGTAATGGCAACTCAGATGAGGATCCTTCAGAAATACTTCATTACAAGGATCTTCAGCTCAGAATAGCCAGGATAATTGAGAGACTCCCTGAAAGAGTAGGTAAGATTTTCTGTATGAGCAGATTTGATGGTCTCAAGTATAACGAGATAGCAGAAAAACTTTCTGTCTCGGTAAAAACAGTGGAGGCCAGCATGGGAAGGGCTTTAAGAGAATTCAGAAAAGAATTATTGGAACAAAAATAGAAATGACTAATTCAGACAAATTTACAAACGAGGAATGGGAGAAACTTGCTTCAATGCTTTCAGGTGAGGAAACAGGAGATCCCGATCTTAGAAACAGATTTATGAAAGATGATCTTCATAATACAGCTGATATCTGGAAGGATATGGGCAGCAGTACAAATATTGATGTTGAAAAAGCCTGGCAAAATGTTTCATCAAAGATCAGCCAGGCTGAGACTGTATCAGCAGGCAGCAGGGTATTAACCTTAAGAGAAACACTTTTCAGAATAGCTGCTGCAGTATTAATACTCATTTCAATCGGTACAGGTGCATTTTATCTTTACAACAAGGGTGCATTCAATACCCAGGTCGCCTTTTCAACCGGATCTGACGAGAAGAATCTTCTTATAGAACTCAGCGATGGAAGCAGAGTTTTCCTTAACCGCAATTCAGAATTAACCTACCTGAAAGATTTTGGCAAAAAACACAGGAATGTCAGACTCAGGGGAGAAGCATTTTTTGAAATTTCAACTGATGCTGCCAGGCCTTTCACAATAGATGCCGGTACTGCAACAGTCAAAGTTGTAGGTACATCATTCAATGTAATCACAAATAGCAATAATTCTGAAGTTGAGGTATTTGTCAAAAGCGGGAAGGTCCTTCTTTCAGATTCCGACAACAGAGGATCAATAGAACTTGATCCCGGATATGTTGGTAAAATTGATGACGGAAAGACCGAGAAAAAGATCAATAAAGATTTAAACTATCTCTCATGGAATACCGGATTGCTTGTGTATAACGGACAGACGCTCGATGTTGTATTTAAAGATCTGAAGAGAGTCTATAATATGGATATCATTGCTGAAGACAACTCAATCCTCGAAAACAAGTGGACGTCACCTATAGATAATCTAAGTCAGGAGACAATAATCCGGCTTATTTGTGTTAGCTTTAATCTCAGTTATACACAGGATGGAAATGTTTACCGTCTTGTTAAAAAGTAACTACTTTATAGGAATATGCAGTTGCGCTATGGCCTCATATTCGCAAAAATTAAATACTCTGCTATTTTCCTGCTTCTGTTATTAACATTGGAAGGAAACTGCCAGAAGTCAATTCTTGATTCATTACTGACTTTTAGTTCAGGAAAAGTGAAAACAATCACTGCCCTGGAAATCATCACAAAACAAACAGGGTATAATTTCAGTTATGACAGTCGTCTTATCGATTCTGTAAAAATCACTGATCTTACTTTCAATTCAACAAGCCTGCGGACCATCCTGGAATACATTACAGACAATGATTCCCTTGAGTTTTCTGTTTTAAACAGATATATTGTTTTTTCAAGAAGAGCAAAAAGCCTCCCAGGCAAAGTTGATTCATTACCTGAACTTACGCTTGATTACATTACAGGAACAATTACAGATTCGGAATCAGAAGAACCATTACCTTATGCCACTATTGCACTCAAGCACAGGGGAAAAGGAACTGTAACAAATAATAATGGCGAATTCGGCATGAAAATAACCCGGGATCTGATGAATGATACTCTGTCATTCTCATACCTCGGTTATCTTAACAGAGAGATCCCTGTAGCTGAAGCTATTGGTAATAACCTTAAAATAAGAATGGAACGGGAGTTTATCTCGATTCCCGGAATAATTATACGGAACCAGATACCACAGGAAATAATTAATAAAGCTGTAAGGGCAATTCATGATAATTACAGCAGGGATCCTGTCTACCTTACAGGATTTTACAGAGAAGGAGTACTTAAAAGACGCCTGCTTCAAAACTATTCAGAAGCTATCCTTAAAATATATAAAACCTCATACACCGGGGCAATCCTTGGAGATCAGATAAAGGTTCTGAAGAGCAGAAAAATAGAAAACACCGGAAAAAAAGACACACTTACTGTCAGACTTAAAGCAGGGCTGAACACTTGTAATGCACTCGATGGTGTAAAAAATACCTTTGATTTTATAAACACAGAAAGTATGCAGGACTATAGTTACAGGATGACCGATATTGTAACATATGAAGATGAATCTGCTTATGCTATTGAATTTGAGCAAAAAGAGAATGTAGATCTTCCTCTTTATAAAGGGACTGTTTATATTAATACTGTTGATTATTCAATTCTGAATGCCGAATTTGAACTCAATGAGGCATTCCTCTTCAGGATGAAGGACTCATTTGTGGCAAATTCAACACGGGGTTTCAATACCTGGCCCGTCTCTGTAAAATACTCGGTCAGCTACAGGAAGGTGAACGGGATTTACTATTTAAGTCATGTAAGAGGTGATCTCAGGTTTGCATCAAAGAAAAGAAAGAGGGTTTTCAATTCTGAATTCAATGTTTTCTTTGAACTTGCTGTTACTGATATTGATTTAATAAATGTGAAACGTTTTGACAGGGATGAAATTGCACCGGTTCACTCGGTTTTCTCAAAGGTAATGACAGGCTATGATCCACTGTTCTGGGGAGATCAGGACTTCCTGCGTCCTGAAGATAACCTTCTTAATGAACTCAAGAATATGAAAGTCAATCTGCAGGAGTTTTCAGGCACTGATAACTGAAACATGCTGTTAATGCAAACAGACCGATCAGCCTGATTTATTATCAGTACTTATCTATAAGCTTATATAGTTCTGTAAGGTCAGGAGTAAGAATAATCTCAGTCCTCCTGTTTTTCTGTCGTGCATCAGAAGTATTCCTGTCATCAACAGGAAGAAACTCACTGCGGCCTGAAGCTGTAAGTCTTTTCGGATCAATCCTGGTACCTTCAAGCAGAACCCTCACAACTGTAGTTGCTCTTTTAACGCTGAGATCCCAGTTATCCTTCAGTTGTCCGGCTCCAGGATTATAGGGAACATTATCGGTATGGCCTTCGATTGTAATCTGAATATCAGGATTCCTTTCAAGAACTCCTGCCAGTTTTCTGAGAGCATTCCGCCCATTAGCATCTATCTCATAACTCCCTGATCTGAACAGGAGCTTCTCATCAAGCGAAATATATACTTTTCCGTTTTTCATCGTTACAGTAAGCCCATTATTCTCAAAACCCAGCAAGGCCTCTGAGACTTTATCCTTTAGTTCCTGTACGATTTTTTTCTGTGCATCAAGTATCTTCTCCAATTCGGCCAGCCTTGCATTTCGCTTCTCAAGCTCATATGTAAGCTCATCGAGTGATGCTTTTTTTGCATCAAGCGATTCTGACAACTGCCTTAACAGGTCTTCTTTTTTCTGAAGATTTTCCTGTGCTGCTTTAAGCTCTTCAAGTAACTTCTGTGTTTCCCTCACATTTCCTTTAATAAGGTCTTCCTGGGCATTCTGAAGTTCATTATACCGCGATGTCATATTTGTGAAATCACCCAGGGCTTTGTCCCTTTCTGCTTCAACCTTTGCATACTCCTGCCTGAGTTTTTCAGTCTCTTTATCGAGTGAAGCCAGCTTTGCTTCAAGCTCCCTGTTCTTCATATCAAGTCCGATGTTCTCTTCCTTGAATGCATCCCTTTCATTCATAAACTGCTTGCTTGTATCTTTAAGGCTGCTATACTTCCTGCCCGATACACATGAGACAGACGATATTACTATTAAAGCAATACCAGCCACCTGAGCTATTTTACTGTTCATATACTTAAGTTAACTGTTATATATAACAACCAATCAGCTATAAAATTGTTATCAGTTGAATGATTTTCAAGGCAAAAATAAGAAAAAGCCGGGTAAGCTTCTTAAAACACCCGCGAATAATAATTCTTATATTTGCAGGTTATTTGTTTTAATTACTCCATGATGGATTCAGAGGCAAATCTGCTAAGTAAAATTGACTCTCCTGCAGATCTCAGGAAGCTAAAGCCTGAACAGCTTGTACAGGTCAGTGCCGAGCTTCGCCAGTTTATTATTGATGTAGTTTGCAACAATCCGGGACATTTCGGGGCAAGCCTCGGAGTTGTGGAATTAACAGTAGCTATTCATTATGTTTTCAATACACCCTACGATAAGGTTATATGGGATGTAGGACATCAGGCATACGGACACAAGATCCTTACCGGCCGACGTGATATCTTCGCAAGCAACAGAAAATATAAAGGTATTAGCGGATTCCCAAGGATGGCGGAAAGTGAATATGATGCTTTCGGAACCGGTCATTCATCAACATCTATATCGGCGGCACTCGGTATGGCTATCGCAGCAAGATCAAAAGGGGAAAACAGGCATGTAGTTGCCGTAATTGGTGACGGTGCAATGACAGCTGGTCAGGCCTTTGAGGGGCTTAACAATGCCGGTATCGGGAATTCTGATCTGCTTGTAATTCTTAATGATAATAATATCGCAATAGATGCAAATGTAGGAGCGCTTAAGGAATACCTCCTTGATATAACAACCAGTAAGACATACAACAGGTTTAAAGATAAAGTATGGAACCTGCTTGGGATATTCGGAAGACACACCCCCGGAGCCCGAAGACTTGCAGCTCAGCTGGAGGCAGGATTCAAGAGTACAATTCTCGATAAAAGCAACCTCTTTGAAGGACTAAATTTCAGATACTTTGGTCCGATTGACGGGCATGACGTGATGCACCTGGCGAAAGTGCTTGAAGACCTG
>CAYLYN010000252.1:0-5684 GCA_964387565.1 uncultured Rikenellaceae bacterium
TGTATGCATTTGATAACAATGGTCATTTTTCCACAGCTAACCTGCCTTTTCTGGTGAAGTAAGTAAATGAAGACTGCATAGGTGTGAGACCCCAATACCAAATGACCTTAAAACCAAAGAAAATGATATCAAAGACAGGAAAAGAAATAGAGAGTACAATGAATAAGAATCCCAATAACTACAAATGGATTTTCTATTTCAATCGTAGTGATCACAGGTTAATTGTTCCAAAGAGGGATCCTTCACTTGGTTGGACATTGAACTTTGCCAGTCCTTATACTTACCTTTTTCTGATTGCAATTGCTGCAATTGCTGTTTTTTCTGAATATATGTTATAAAACATATTTTATGCATTAAAAATCAGATAATCCTTAGGTTTAATTGTCTTCCCTTCAAATACAACTGGCACAGGACCGAAATTGCAGATGATCCTGTCTCCGGTTGAAAATGATGTTTCTTCGACATTATAGTCCTCTGATAGGAACCGGTGGTTTGTCATCTCTGCTGTTCCAATTTTTTCATGCCACTCATCAACATGTGAAAGCGATTTGAACAGTTCCTCCTGTTTCCATTCAGGATTGACAGAGAAATGTGCCATATATCCCCAGAGCATATCTTCGAGCCAACCCGGATAATCGGTATTCCTGCTTACGCCTCCATACCGGGTATTGAATGCAGCATCATGAAAAACAAGTGGCCATAAAGGGATTGATCTTCCTGCTGTTCTCTGGTGCCTGTTCTCAAACCAGTCAAGATAGGGGATGCCAAAATCAGCTGACTCCTCACTTCCCAGAAGGATGCCCTGTTCCTTGTAAAACTTCATCAGCTCAATCTTGGATTCAAGATCCTGTTTTTTTGTAAGCCTGTTTTCCGGATCAAAGGACTGATAGAGTTGCATGGCAGTAATAATATCAACAAACATGGCTTTAGGAGCTATTGTTTTTATCTTATCCCAATTCCTTTTGGCATATTCAATACTGTATCGTGAATTTAGTATATAAGCCTGTCCTCCTGCCCATACACCGCCTGTAAGCAAAGAACCATCTGAATTGTGATTAACCCCATTCGGGAAACTAGCAGTGTGATCATAAATATCCTGGTTATTATCATGCAGGCATGTGAGCACAGGTCCCTGTGATGAGAGTATTTCCCCGAGTTCAGATATCTCCCCGAGCAACGGTTCAGGAGGCCACACATCCTGGTGTGAATAATCATACCCACCATTTATCCAGCCTCCTATCTTAATCAGCCCTTTATTAAGACCAAGTCTTTTAAGCCTTTCTATTAATTCTGTAAGCTGTTTGTAGGTGAAAAGAACCCTGACCTTATTTTCATCACCTGAACCTCCCTCTTCACTTGCGTATATATCTTCCGATTTTCTAATATTATCAGAAGGAAATGCCAGGTTGATCCAGAAAGCCCTTCCCCCTTTCAGACAATTAAGATATTTGTTATTACTTATCTTTTCGTTAAGTGAAACAAACTTTCCCTGATCGATTATCCATTTCCGGAAGACCTTGGCTATATCAACATAATCACCTTTCAGAAACTTCATTCGCCAGGTAAAGCTGTGACTCCAGCGATTGAGCGACCTTGTCATTATTGGAGTTGCAGTTCTGTTGGCAACAAAGCCATAGGAATCCTCAAATCCATCATCAAAGATCCCTATCCAACCTGAATCACCCGATAATCCGCCTAAAAACCGCATATTAAGACGTGTGTAAAAAGGATAGATATATCTCGGAAACATTGAAGATTCTTCCTTTTCCCTGTAAATCTCCCCCACTCCCTTTGGAATAACTATGGCATCCGATTTCAGAGGGGGAGGGAAAACAAGACTCGGAATTGAATCTTCGATATCACTTGTTTTAAATATCAGCCATGGTCCGTCAAGCTTTATTTCGCAAAAGAACTTGCCTATAACCAGATTATTCAGACCCAGCAGTGTAAATCTTATTCCCTCTCCTTCAGTAATACCTGAAAATCTTCCGGGATATTGTCCTGTGAGGCTCCTGTTGGTATTCAGCCATACCTCTCCAACCTCCACAATAGTTTTATCCTGAATGGCAAGTGGCCAGGATTCCCATTTATGTCCGCCCGATAAATCATCAACTTTAAAAAGGGCATTGGAAAATACCTGTACATTCAGAAAATCATTCTTAAGTTCCTTCAGAAGCGTAACTTCCTGTTCTGTTCCAAACTCATCTTTATATTCTAAATACTCTGTGGAATTATTTTCAGGATTCAGATTCCTGCATGCTGATAATCCTGCTGCTGCAACAACAGTTGATTTGAAAAAAGTTCTTCGTTTCATGGGAACAATTGAATTTGATAATCCGGAAATTTGTAATTTATACCGGCAAATTAATAAAAATATCTTTTCTGCCATAATATCATAATCTACACATTATGAAAATATTACGCCCAATATTAATACTGGCATACCTTATTCAGATTCCATTATCTCTCTTTGCCGGTGTGGTTGAATGGAAAGCTCACTGGATAATGCATCCTTCGGTGCAGCCTCAGGAACATGCTGTCATTATCTTCCGGAAGACTATTGAGCTTCAGAAGAAACCGGAATCATTTATAATTCACTTATCGGCAGACAACCATTACAGGTTATTTGTAAATGGAAACTACGTCCAGCGCGGACCTGCAAGGGGAGATCTTTCTCACTGGTTCTTCGAAACAGTGGACATTGCTGAATACCTGAAACCGGGCAAAAATACAATTGCAGCAGAAGTAGTGAACTGGGGGCCAAAACGGTCATTTACCTTCTTTTCACAAATGACCTCTTTCATATTACAAGGGGACACTGAAAAGGAAAAAGATGTAAATACTTCAGGCGGAAGCTGGAAATGTTTCCATAATAAAGCTGTAAATGCAAAGAATATCGAGTGGATGACCGACAGATCGACTATTGATTTCGGACTTTACGTGGGTAATCCAACCGACAGTGTAATGGGTGAGCTTTATCCCTGGGGATGGGAAAAAACAGACTTTGATGATTCGGGATGGCCGGCTGCAAAGTGGTGTGATATTGCAGGAGGAAGAGAATCACAGTACGCCGGAGGAATTCTGTACAGCGGAGGGAAATTATTAATACCACGCAGGACTCCTGTTCTCTCGGAAAAGAAAATGTTTTTCATGGAAATCCGCCGTTCTGAAGGAATTCCAAAAAATGAGGGTTTCATAAATGGCAGAGGAAGCCTTGAGATCCCTTCAGGCAGGAAGGTAAGAATCCTTATCGATAATGGTGTTGAATCACTCGGGTATCCCGAAATGTATGTAACTGGGGGGAAAAACAGCATAATAAGATCTATGTATGCCGAAAACCTGATCATAGACAACAAAGCTCCAAAAGGTAACAGAAACGATACCGAAGGCAAGAGGATGGTTGGTATCAAGGATGTATTTATCCCTGACGGAGGTAAAGAAAGGCTGTTTAAACCAACATATATAAGAGCTTTCAGGTATATTCAGCTCGACATTGAAACTAAGGATGAACCTCTTACAATCATTTCTTATTACAATGTTGAATGCAGAGCGCCTCTGGAGCTTAAAGCATCTTTTAAAACCGGGAATGCTGATCTTGACTGGATAATGGAAGCCGGCTGGAGAACAATAAGTATATGTGCACAGGATATGCTTCTATCGGATGCAGCATATGAACAGATGCAATATACAGGTGATTCGCGGGTTCATAATCTTTCACTGCTCACTCTATCCGGCGACGATCGTCTTACCAGGAATGCGTTAATACAGTTTGACCAGTCGAGGATCCCCGAAGGACTTACCTATGCATGCTATCCGAATCCGTTCCATCTTATTATTCCATCATACTCACTTATCTGGATCGACCAGGTATATGATTACATGATGTGGAAAGATGACCGTGAGTTCATTTCAGGATTCAAACCAGGAATAACAGCAGTCCTTGACTGGTTTGAGACCCGCAGGCAGAGTAACGGTCTTCTTGGGAAAATAGACTGGTGGGGAGCACTGGCCTGGCCGCGTCATTACACAAATGGTGAACCACCCGATATATATAAAGGCAACAACACCCTTTACACTCTCTATTATGCATACACACTAAGGCATGCAGCTGATGTTTTCCGCTTCCTTGAGGAGCCTGAAAAAGCGGATATGTTTATCAGGAGAGCCGATGAAATACGTGCTGCAGTAAACAGACAATGCCTGAACAGTGATGGCTATTATAGCGAATCAATCCGGAGTAAGAAGGTTAGCCAGATCACTAACATTATGGCTATTCTGTCCGAAGCTGTTACCGGTGATGATGCTAAAAAACTGATGCAATCGCTGCTGGAACCAAAAGATTGGTTCGGACAGGTTGATCTGTTTCTGCACTTATATCTGTTCGAAGCTATGAATAAGACAGGTCTGCAGGAATATTTCTCAGGCGAGCTATCGGAATGGAGGCTGATGAAAGAAAGAGGCCTTACAACATTTGTCGAAGTACCTCTTGAATGGGGTGAAGAGAACCAGCGATCGGAGTGCCATCCATGGAGCAGCTCACCCAACTATTTCTTCTTCAGGACAACATGCGGCATCAAACCGATATCTGCAGGCCACAGGGAGATTGAGATCTCTCCCGAATTTGGGGATCTCAAAAAGATAGAAGCTGTCTATCCTCACCATCTTGGCAACATTATAATAATGCTTTCACGAAAAGATGATTCGATAAAAGGGGAGATTACTGTACCCTCTCAAATTAAAGCAACCTTCAAATGGAATGGTAAAATAATGATTCTCAAGCCTGGAAAGAATAATATTTCTATCTGAAGGAGCTATGCGTGGATCCCTTTTGAATAATCTGCAATTATATGTTCTGAACAACTTGTCCGGACTGACTTTCCTTTTGATGATCTCAGTAACCTGCCTTGCTTCAGTGAGTGCTCAGGGAATAGAAACAATCAAAGCAGTCCGGACGGAAATCGCACCTGTAATTGACGGGAGGCTTGATGATGATGCATGGCAGGGAGCATATGTTTTCAGGAATTTTAAGATGGTAGAACCTGTGCCAGGATCAGATCCTTCGGAGCAGACTGAAATAAAGGTAATTTATAATAATAAGTCAATCTATTTTGCTGTCAGGTGTTTTGAAAGCGATCCAAATAAGATTTCAGCCAATTCAATGCAACATGACAATTCTGAGGAAAGGAATGAGGACAGGCTGAGCCTCCTTATTGATCCATTCCAGGATAAGAGAAACGGGTATATGTTTATTGTGAATCCGAGGGGCGCAAGAAGTGAAGGATTTGCCTCAGGGGAACACCTTAGTCTTGCCTGGGACGGATTGTGGAATGCAAAATGCAGAATAGATAATGAAGGATGGACAGCTGAAATCGAAATACCATTTCATACCATTTCGTTTAATCCAAAACTAACTGAATGGGGTATTAATATTGAACGATATATAGCCAGAAAACAAGAAGTTATAAGGTACTCAGGAATCAGTCTTAACAGTTTTTTCGCTAATCCACGCGAAGCTGGCGCTTTAGAGGGTTTGGGGAATATAAAGCCGGGACTGGGAATCACTATCAGACCATCAGCCAAAGCTTCGATGAGCGACAGCAAGACCGACAGTCTGAGTCCGGTCAAAGATCTGACAGGAGGAATAGATATTTCTATAGGTTCAACACTTGCTTTGGGCGGTGTAG
>CAYLYN010000253.1:0-5633 GCA_964387565.1 uncultured Rikenellaceae bacterium
CTTTAAAAAAAATTAGGGTCCCTTTCGGGGACCCTTGTTTTCATATATCTCTTTTAATTGTATACAAAAATCCCCTTATCTCCTTTTAAAATAAAAAAAGAAGTAAAAATAAGAGGCAAAATATGTGTATACAATATTCATTAATCGTGTTAATTGGTTTACAAAAGTAATTGAAATTTCATTAAAACAAATAAAAACTTTAAAAAATGCTGAAAATAATATCATTTTGAAAGAAACACCTGCCTGATGCCAGCTGGCTGACACCTGACGCATGGCTCAAGATACAGGGAAGATCTCAACGTGAAGAGAATAGAGTGTTGAGTCAGCGTAAAAGCCATTACCGATAATAACATTCAACCGGAGTAAGTTGACCACCCCAGTTTGGTGTTAAGGGATTGCTATTATTATTTGTATAATATATGAAACTGAAGCGGAAAAAGGTGGTTTAGGTGTCCGGATTTTGTGGTAAAGTAATACACATTAAAAATATCCCTATAATTCAATATGCTTATTCCAGTTTATATTTTTCTGGTAACTTATCTGCTAACCTTTGCTTTACCAGCTTACCTCTAAGTGTAATTTGATAAGAGTTATAATAGCCAATCTTATCAAAATAAACAGCGTTTCCCAAACTGAGTTCGTTAATACATGATCTGTCAAGCCTCCCCCATGATTCATAAAACACTTACTGCTCACTGATAATAATATAGATTGATGAAATACCCTTAAGTTCCGAACTATTCTTATTTATCAAAACTGATTTAGTTGTAAGTGGACAATGAAACAGAAAAATAGCTATCGGGAAATGCCGCGGCGTTGAAAAGAACCAGGAGTGAGATGCGAGGGTGCGGAATGAGGAATGAGGTGGTATGCAGGTGCTTTGGGCTGGGCATTTGCTGGGACATCCTTATAATACTCAAGCGGCAACAGATCAGCGATTTGCTGTTTTGCAAGCTTTCCTCTCCATTTAATATCATTTGGATTAAAATAACCCTGCTCATTAAAAAATACATCATTCTGAAGAGAAATCTCCGTAATACAGGATATGTCCAGTCTTCCCCAGGAATCATATGCTGCTTCTTGTTCAAGGAAAACAATATAAGTGGATATCTCATTTTCGAAATGCTTTAGATACTTCCCCTTGCTTCCTTTATCAATAACAATATTGTCGTAATAAAGATCCTCGTCCAGGGAATTCTTTACAACAAATCCGACCGAATCCAGCCTGTTTGCCCATAGCAATCTGAAAAAGTATGTTCTAGACTTAAAATAGGCCTCTCCTCTTTTCTTTATATACTTTTTGTTGGGTGCTTCAGTTGTGGCAAGATCTTCATTAAAACGAATATTCCCTGAATAAGAGTAGCTTCCGTCTTTTTTATTCAATTCAAATTTGTCGAGATAATAGGATGCCTTATAACCCAATGCTTCATTTTGAATAATAAGCGGAGATGATGAATACGCTTTAAGAATTTTTTTTTCAGCTTGGAAGATAATCTCATTTTCGTTAACGATTTCGCATGTACGGGCATTATTGGTTTTTCCGAGAAGGATGTTTTTAAACTGTTTAAGATTTTCTCTTCTCTCTTCCTTTTCTTCCGGAACTCCTGAAGATTCAACAGTTTCAAATACTTTAGGTTTCAAAAATATCTCTACAGGCTCATCAGAAGGTTCAGTCTTAAAAATGACTGAATAATAACCATTTGAACTAACTATCAACGGCATATCGGAATATGTTGATATGTCAATAATAAATCGTCCATTCTGGTCGGTAACTGTCCCAGTGAATGTTCCATCAAAATAGATTTCCGCCCTGCTTATTTTCCTTTTTGTTATCTCATCGGAAACATAACCGCTTATATTCTGTGCATAAGCACTGAGACACAGGCATGATGTAATCAGTATCGATAAAAACCTTCTCATAGTTTATTCGGAATATCAATCTGAATGATAGTATTACTTAATAGTATATTCATATGGCAGCATGTCTGCAACTCGCTGTTTTGCCATGGCTCCGTCCCAGCTTACTGCAAAAGGATCAAAGTAACCTCTCTGATCAAAGTATACATATTCCCTAATAAAAGTTATCCAGCTTGTTGTCATTCTGAGATTATCTTTTATTCCAAGCATTCCCTTAAACTTCAGATATTTTTTGATACTGTCGGGAGAAACAACCACATTGCTGTACTGAGGATCACCTTCGCCGATATTCTTTAGAGAATATCCCTGAAATGAAAGATCATTCTCCCACAATGCCCTGAAAAAATGCATCCTCGATCCATAGTAAGTCTGTTCCCGGTTAATCCTGTAAAATTCCTTTTTCGATTTTTCGCTGCCCAGGTCCTCATTGAAAACCATATCACCACTTATGAAAAATGAATTTTTCTTTGTATGATACCAGAATGCATCAAGGTAATATGTCTCTTTATAACCGAGCCCTCGATTAATTATTTGGATTGGTTTTGATGCATAAGCCCTTAAAGTATCATTTTCATAGGTTAGTATAATATCCTTTTCATTCACAATCTCACATTTGGAAGAATTATCAGAAGTGCCAAGAAAGTTCTCCCTGAACATTCGTAGATTTTTATCCTGAGCTTTGGCATTGATAACTACCTCTTTAAGTTCAAATACCTTTGGTCTGAGGTAGATAATAAGCGGTTTACCAACCTGAAAATTAGTGACTGTTTCGGTATAATAACCCAGGGCACTCACTGTAAGAGGCCTTCCTGAATATTTGGTAATATTAATTGTAAAATTACCATCCTGATCAGAATGGCTGCCTGTAAATGTTCCACTGAAATAAATCGTTGCAAATATAACTTTCTCTTTAGTCTGTTTATTTATTACAGTTCCATTGATGATCTGGCCACTAACCAGCAGACTACTGCTGGTAAATAATAAACAAATAAGTAACTTTTTCATATTATAGGAATTAAGTTATTTTCGTCACTTCACTTCATATTCAACACTACCTGTGACAGGAATACCTCCTGCTGTTATTCCTTCAACAACTATCTTCACAGTGCCCTGTTTATCATTATTATAATAATTGATTTTAGACTCCTTCCCAGGCGTAACCAAAAGATCAGGTTCCCATTTAAGTGTTGATCTCAGATCAGGCAGATATGTTTGTTCTGAAATAACGGAATAATCTGGTGAATAAAAGAATCTGGGAGCATCGTATCCCTTTACAGTTCTGTTGACAGAATTGTAAACTGGCATCATCTCTTTTCTTTTCTCCTCAGGTTTGGTAATTATTGATATTACTCCGTTGTATTTGGGATCTGAATCCAGTGATTTATCATTATTAGTGCTCTGAGAAAAAGAAGTAGCAATTCCGCCTGATTTCATAATATCTATCCTTTCAATCCATTTAACGGGAAAGTCTCCAATCATTGAATAAGGAACAGGTAACCCGTCAAGCATAAAAAGAGGTTCAAGCGATGATCCGCGTATCCTTATCCCGGATTCTGAAACATCACTTGGTACTTCTACCCTTACACCTGATATCCCTTTACGGATAATATCCCTGAAACTACTGTACCGTTCATCTTCTGGTTTTACCTTCACAACTACATCTGGTATTCCTACAGCAACTTTTTGTACTACATAGGCAGGTTGTACAGAGGAACTACCTGAATAATCTCTTTTCTTCCTGCCGACAACAGTCACCTCCCCAAGAAGAATTGTATCTGACAACAAAAACTTTTTACTTAAAGCTCTTCTTACAATAAATTCATTCTCAGCGTATGAACCCTTGTTTTTAGGAATCAGGTCCTGACCTGGCAGCAGACTGATTCGTGATAGTTCCGGATCAGTTTTTAGGGAAAGATAGATGACAGTATCTATAAGAAGCTGATTTGATTTAATATTATCACACATTGCAGTAGCGATTAGTCTTGCAGATCCTGTAAAATCAAGTTCTTCAAAACTGAACTTTCCCGAGGAATCAGCCAGGGAGGTCATCATCAGTTGACTTTTTTCCTTTCTCAGTATTGCATTAACAAAGACATTGGATACCTGAATTTCTGAAGCAGGATTTCTTACTGTTCCTGAAATAGAGATACCGTATTCCGGATAAAAAACTGCTTTTTCATATTTCCATTTAAAATCCCTCCATCCGTGTGTACAGAGAAGCAGGTCAAGGTTTCTGTTCCTCTCAGGATTGCCGGAATCAAAATATTGAGCAGGATCCTCAACTATTCCCCGGATATCAGATTCCAGCAGGAACCAGGAAGAAATATTCGAATTGAGCTTATTGTCAGAATTCAGAAAGCCGGCTTCGGCAGCAGACATGGAAAGAAAAGCGTTGTCCTGTTCAATTGAATCTTCTTTTAATGAAAGACCTACATTTACAGCAGAACGCTTATCATATACTGACTTATCAGTTCTAACCTCAAGCTTAACTTTATTTCTGTTATGAAATATCAATCGCTCGCACAGCGGCATTTCATCTGAGTTTATCAGAGTTAACTGAACAATCCCATCAGGAATATCCTCCAAAGGAAGCCTGATGCTTGTTGAGATTGAATTGATGCTGAATCCAAGTGTACTGACCACTCTCTTATGAGCAGAAACAGTAATAAAATGAACCTGATCAGCAAGGGTTTCCAATGTAGCCTGATTTGTGCGTATTGTAATAAGTGGTCCGTTCTCCTGATAATCTGATACATTTAGTGTGAATCCTTTCCTGGAGCTCTGAGGGAGGTCCTTTCTGATAGTCTTTCCATCAGGTGTTTTAATCACTGCATGGTAACTCAATCCATCAACAGGTCTAAAATAAAACCGGCCCATTCCTTTATGGGCAGTTTGGAAAGAAGCTATTTGTCCTCCCGTTGATGCAAATACATCTCCGGAAACATTGCATCCCCTGCCTGTCTTATCAGTTGCCTTAAATGCAACACTGCATGTAATATTGCTGACAAGTGATCCACCTTCCGGAAAGAATTTCACATCGAAGTTTGGGTTGTCTGGATTAACTGAATCCGTTATCCTGTTTTCCTCTGTTGATGACCTGAATATCATCAAAGTTTTCTCAAAGAGCTGAATATCAGTCAAATTTCGCATATAATTAGTATATGCCCTGATAATGTATGCACCGGGTTTCAGCGAATCAGATAGGCTGAAATCACCTTTCCCCATTCCTCCTTCTATCCTTATAATTCGTGAGTCTATTATCTCTGACTGAGAGGAAATAAGCTCCACATGGAGGTTCATGCTGTTATATGAAAGATATAGATCAGGATCTTCGACGATGTAAGCTTTGAACCAGATATTGTCACCCTTAGTATAGTAATCGCGGTCGGTTTGAAGATATACCTTCTCGATTAAAAGAGAGGTATCAGGAATATTCAAGCAGGACTCTTTTTCATTCTGGGCCAGGCAGGTCAAGTGCAAAATGACAAATAAAATAACTGCTAAAGATTTACACAATCCTGATTTTTTAACGGAAAAATTGAAAGTATTTCCCGGCTCAGAAGAATGAATTTCAGCAATATTCTCAAAATTTTTCGAAAATTCTTCAGGATCGTTTGTTATCATATAGCCCAATCTTAATTAAAGTTAATAAATTAATCAGATCAGCAGGAACGGTAAATCAAGTTTTTGTTTAATACATCTCTTACAGATTGTTT
>CAYLYN010000254.1:0-5566 GCA_964387565.1 uncultured Rikenellaceae bacterium
ATTATTTAGTTTATTCTTCAGCCCTAAGCCTACCGCCCTCAGCCTTTTTTATTTATCATTTCATTGAAAATCCTTAGTTGCTCCTTCATAGCTGCAACTGTGTCGGCAGGTTCAGTACGAGCCTCAAGCAATATCCATCCTTTATAATCAATAGCCTTGAAAAGATCAAAAAGCTGCTGATAAGGATAATTTCCATCGTTTAGTTCTCTTATATGCACGGTATCACCGAACCATTTTTTTACTGAATTGAAATTTGCCTCCAGCCCGGGAGGCAGAAGATCCTGGTCATTGCAATTCCAGCATATTTTGACATCAGGTTCAGTCACCTGGTCAAAAATTGCTTTCATAACCGGTATTTCCTGTGTTTTGTTACCGTGCACCTCAACTCTGACCAGCTGGCCAGAATCCCTGGCAAATCTTCCAACCTCGTTTAGTGAAGCGGCAATCTGTTCAATTGTCTTTTCAACGGGCACTTCGGCCGGAAGGTCATTCGGTTTTACTTTGATACCTGTTGCACCTATGTCAGCACATAGTTTAATATACTCCTTTGTCTGTTCTATATTTTCACGAAGCTTTGCCGGATCAGGACTGTGATACTCAAAGTTGGAGCCATAACCGATGCAGGTGACAGGGCTGTTGGCAAACCTTTTTTTAACATCTGCACGCTGTGATGAAGTCAGAATTGTCTCAACACCATGGGCATGCTGGGTGCGGAGTTCAACACCGGAATATCCTGCGAGCTCACAATTGGTTATTATTGTCGGAAGATCCCAGTGCTGGGCCCACAGGTAAGTTACCAGACCGAATTGCATTCCCTGTTCCCTGATGTCAGTGCATGATGCAAGATGTCTCATTGCTGCAAGTCCCATACCTGCTGCAAGGCTGTTCCGTAGAAAGTGACGGCGTGAAATTTGGTTTTGCATATCTGTTTATATTTTGATTCCTCTAAAATAGTTATTAAAGTTACAAAAGGTATAGAATTCAGAGTTTATCAGAGCAGTTTTAAAACCAATATTATAAAATTTGTAATGTATGCTGATATTCATCTCATTAATTGTTCCGATATCAGGATATTTAATAATTTTATAAAAAAAACGATATGAAAAAATCAAATCTCAATTCACGTCGCGAGTTTCTGCAGAAACTGTTAGCCGCATCAGCTGTTGCAGGGTTATATCCCTATCTGAATTCTGCAAGCGCTGCAGACATAGTGTTTAAAAAGGGTAAAATGCCTCTTAGACCTCTTGGAAAAACCGGACATATGGTTGGTATTTACAGTTTAGGCGGCCAGGCTACTGTTGAAACCCCGGGCAAGGAGGATCTGGCTGTACAGATTGTAAATAAAGCAATTGATCTGGGCATAAATTATATTGATACTGCTGCTGCCTATGGAAGAAGTACAGCTGATATCACAAAAGAAAATGCAATGGGAACAAGTGAGAGAAATATCGGCCAGGTTATGAAAACAAGGCGTAAGGAGGTATTTCTTGCTTCCAAGACACATGATCGGACATACGATGGCTCAATGCGGCTGATTGAAAAAACCCTTAAGAACCTGCAGACTGACCATCTTGACCTGTGGCAGATCCACAATGTGAAAAAAGCAGAAATAACTGAGCTCGACAAGTGGTTTGGTGCCGGCGGGGTTGTTAAAGCCATGGAAAAGATGAGGGATGAGAAGGTTATCAGATTTATTGGATTTACAGGCCATGAAGGTCCTGACGTACTTAAGGCCATGGCTGAAAGATATCCTTTCGATAACGTTTTATGCGCACTTAATGCTGCAGATAAGCATTATGATCCTTTTATAGAGAAATTCCTTCCAACTGCAGTATCAAAAGGAATGGGCATTGTTGGTATGAAGATTCCTGCCCGTGACAGGATCTTTGCACATGGTGGAATAATAACCATGAAAGAGGCAATGGAGTATGTAATGTCACTGCCAGTAAGTACAATTATAGTGGGACTTGATGATATTGCGGAACTTGAAGAGAATATTAAAATTGCTGAGAACTTCAAGCCTCTCTCAGCTGAACAGATGCTGGCAATTGAAGAGAAAACAAAACCATATTACAAGGAAATAATGTTCTTTAAGCTGCTTTCAGAGTGGCCCCCGGAATGGTAATGTTTTTTACGGGGAAGTATTAAACAAAATATGAAAATTCATTACAAACAGGTTATTTCTCCCTTTGCCGGCCTTTTAATAACTATGATTCTGATTCATGCAGGTTGCGGAGGAGGTGATCATATTAAGAAAGCTGAGATAGTTTTCCCGGAGATTAAATTGGACAGTACATACCTGTTTAATGGCATTTCTCTTGATGGATGGGAGATTACAAACTTTGGACCACAAGGTCCTGTATCGGTTTCAGGAGGCGAGATTATACTCGGAGCCGGTGATGGATGCACAGGCATAACTTATACCGGGAAAGTTCCCTTAAAAGAATATGAAATTTCACTTGAGGCCAGAAGAAGGGAAGGGAATGATTTTTTTTGTGGACTCACCTTTCCTGTTGAAAATAATTTTTGCACGTTTATTGCAGGAGGTTGGGGTGGAACTGTTACAGGTTTGAGTTGCATTGATGGAAAAGATGCATCGGAGAATGAAACAACAACCATGCGGAACTTTGAGAAGAACCGTTGGTATGCAATCAGACTTCTGGTTACTGTTAAAAGAATAGAGGTATGGATAGATGAAGAAAAAGTTGTGGATTTTGAATCTGAAGGAAAAAAGCTTTCAATACGACCGGAAGTTAACCTGTCAAAACCTCTTGGAGTAGCTTCATGGAATACGACGGCCGGGATAAGGAATATAAGGTTGAGAGAGGCTGGACGCTAGACGCTGGACACTGGACACTGGACGCTGGACGCTGGACGCTGGACGCTGGACGCTGGGCTCTGGAAACTGGACGCTGGGCACTGGACGCTGGGTAGCGGAGCAAGAAATCTCAGTTAGGCAGGGATCATCTGGTAGTCCAGGTCATACAGGTGATAAATGATATTTTTGATTTAAATAATTATAAAAGTATGAAAAAGAGTGGCTTGGTTTTATTAGCTATTGTGTTGTTATTCAGTTCTTTGAATGCTCAGTATTATAAAGTGATTACTGTGCCTCCGGGCACCAAAATAATTGAAAAATTTCCGCCATCTGTTAGATATCTGTATCCTCAGTTCTCTGAAGGAAAGGTATTTAATATGGCAGGGGCTGAAAATAAGTTCATGCTTAATTACAATCTTCTTACAAAAGAAATAGAATTCATCCAGGGTAAAGATTCTCTTGCCATTGCAAAGAAGAAGGATATCGATATGGTTGTAATTGAGCAGGATACTTTTATTTACCGGGGTGAGTATCTGAAAAGGATACATGGAGGTAATCTGGTAGTACTGGAGCGGGATGCGATAAATTTAAAAGAGGTTGTAAGAAATGGCGCAATGGGGCAGCCAAACAGGACCTCAAATGTTGATGCTTATAGTTCAATTCCATATATGACCAATCTGTATCTTGTAAATCCTGATGCCAGTATGGAATTCAGACGTGAGCTCCAGTTCTATATTCTGACTACACAGGGGGAGATGGTTGAGATAAGAAAAAAGACTGTACTTGAGCTATATCCTTCTAATGAATCAGAGATTCAGAAATATCTGAAAACAAATAAGGTGAAATTTGAGGAAAGGGAAGATATTAAAAAGTTTGCCGATTTTCTTTCTAAGCTTTAACAGGAATGTTCAGAGGATCCATGCATTTTATGAACCGTGGCAATCATGCGGTATAATTTAAAATAACTGATCGATGAAAAATTATCTGATGATAGTTCTGGCCGGAGCCATGCTGGTTTCATGTAAAACTAATGAGCTGTATCTTAACGTTGTTGAGCCAGCTCCTGTAATGATACCCTCAGATGTGGTAAATGTGGGGATCATCAACAGGTACCTGCCTACTGATGAAACAAAAGTTTTAGATGCCATTGACAAAACACTCTCACTGGAAGGCAAGAACCTTGATAAGGACGGAGCGGCTGAGAGTATCAATGGTCTTAGGGAGGAGCTGTCAGCGAATAATCGGTTCAATGAGATTAAAATTATTGATGAAACAAAATTTAAAGCCTCACAGCTCGATATTTTACCACCTCCCCTTAGTTGGGATATAGTTGATATGCTTTGTAAAGAATCATCAGTTGATGCAATTTTTGCACTTGAAAAATTTGATACCGATACAAGATTGAGCTACAATTCACGAAAAGTAGATATGAAAACGCCATTGGGTAATATTCCTGGGATTGAGCATAACGCTGATATGCAAACTTTGGTAAAGACCGGATGGAGGATTTATTATCCCGCTTCAAAATCGATACTGGATGAATATATTTACGAGGAATCGATTCAATTTTCGGGTAAAGGTATTAATCCACTGGTTGCTGCTTCCGGACTAATTGGAAGAAAGGATGCTGTTAACCAGGTAAGTAATAAGGCCGGAAGGGGATATGCCATGCGCATCCTGCCTTACCAGATAAGAGTTAAGCGCGACTATTATGTAAAAGGTACAAATAATTTCAAGATTGCAAAAAGAAGGGCGCAGCTTGGAAAGTGGGATGAGGCCGGAGAATTATGGGAGAAGGAGACGAACAACAGAAGTGGAAAAATAGCAGGGAGAGCCTGCTACAATATGGCCATTATAAATGAGATAAACGGTGACCTTGATACTGCCCTGAGATGGTCTCAGAAAGCCTATGAGGATTACAACAACAAGCTTTCGCTTGATTATACAAGGGTACTTGAGAACAGAAGGTACAAAAATGCCGCTCTTAACAGGTAAAAAAGATTCCTGAGGAGATCATAAAAAAATACCTGAATGAATAGAGAATGAGGTAAAATTCAGACTCTCAGTGAGCCACGGAATCCTCTGGCTGCATAGTATGATGAAGCTCCATTGTGATAGACGAAGACATGGTTGTAGCGGCGATCAGCAAAAATTGCACCGCCACGTTTTCTGATATCATCGGGTGTCTTCAGCCAGCTTGATGTTTTTGTGTCAAAAGATCCAAGTTTCTGCAAATCCCTGTATTGTTCTTCGGTTAAAATCTCAATGCCCATGTTGACTGCCATATCCATAGCGGTATCACTGGGCTTAAATTCTTTTCTTAAGTCCAGAGCCTCACGGTCATAACATAAACTTCTTCGACCTGCAGGACTTTCGGCTGAGCAATCATAAAAGATAAATTCCCCTGTATTATTATCATAACCAACAACATCAGGCTCGCCTCCCGTTCTTTCCATTTCATGCAGAGCCATCAGCTTTTCAGTACCTGCCTCCAGCTTATGTTTTAGTTCAGACCATTCAAGTCCTTTATGTCGGGACATATTTTTCTCAAAACGGGCTTTGAGAATACTTAGCATTTCTGTATTCTCTTCAGGTGATAGATCCTTTTTTTTATATGCTTTAAACATCGCACTTATGTTAATAGATAACAGTTCCTTCCTTTAAACAATTATGGCCTGGTGTGTGTTCAACACTTCATTGCTTTTTGCAGATCCGGACTCTTATAGTCCTGTAATGAATACTGTCTAA
>CAYLYN010000255.1:0-5544 GCA_964387565.1 uncultured Rikenellaceae bacterium
AACAATTTATTTATTTTCAATTCTAGTGTATGAATAGATTTGTATTAAAATACGTATTGTTTGTGACGTTGCTTATTTTATTAATTCTCTTGGGTTATCTGATTACTGCCAGGAAAATTAGCTTTCAGGATTTACCTAAAAATAATATTTCAAATTCCAACTGTTTCAGAGCCAAAATAGATCATGTGATAAGAAAAGACTTTCTGGAGAATAGTACCTTCTTAATTTCTGGCTCCTCAATGTCCTTGAACAATATTTCAGGTAGAGTTATTCAGAACAGGACAATTGCACAAGTGTATAATGTTTCTTCATATGGCACAAAGCCAAAAGAAACAATAGGGTTCCTTAACTATGATATCCCAGGTAACAGGCTTAATTATTTGCTGGTTGCCTTTAACAATTGTGATTTTGGAGATTTAAATAATATTAATGTGGATTTTCCTGCAACTTCAACTTTTGTCAACGGCAATTTCATACAAAGACTTTGGATATTCCTTAAAACATTTAATATCAACATATTTTATTCTGATTGGAATTACAGAACGCAATATGCCCACATATTAAATAATTACAAATCTTTAAAGTTTGACGACTTTGGTTCCGTTGAACTGAAGCGTGAAGGTTTTGTAATCGATAAAAGCCGATGGGAACAGTATTACGATACAACAGGATTTGACATCTTTTACAGGGATATTATTCATTTGAAAACCATATGCGAAAGAAACGAAGTTACCCTGCTCTTAGTTTATCTGCCTTTCCGGAGCGATTTATTAACAGATAGATATATTGCAGAAAACCATGAAGTGGCCAGAGTAATGGAAGAAGAAATGGGACCATACTTTATTGACTTGAGCAACCTAAATGTTAACCCGGATTACTATTGTGACTATGCACACTTTTTTAAGGATGGCGCAGAATATATAACAAATCTGATAATGGATTCTCTGCAATTTCAGACCGTACAATTTAGAGTGGGAGGTAATATGGGAATGAATTATCTTTTTGCTGAATAATCTGTTACAAGTGCTCTAAATTTACCGTTTTCTGAGAGCCCGTGAAAATTTCCCACAATGGCATAGAATATTATCATTGAAGGTTAAAATGTGCTTTTATAATTGTTACTTTTCTCTGGATGTCTAGTCCCTGGGTTTTAAGAGTGCCGGGATTTTGAAGATATAACAGCTTCTGCATACTCATGGTATAGGCTACTTTTGCAGGATTGCCGAGAATCACTGAATTTTCCGGAAAATGCCCTCTCAATACACTGCCTGCGCCGATTATGCAGTTGTTTCCGACAGTAGTATTTGGGAGTATGGTACAATTATTACCGATAAAAACATTATTGCCGATCTTGATTTTACCAAATACATCTGCATTCTCAATTTCGTCCCGAAAACACCATATGCCACCATCATGGGTAATAAAGAGCGTTCCGCGGGCAATGGCAACGTGATCTCCGATCTCGATAAGAAATGGTTCGGTTGAAAAGGACATTGTATGAAAAAGGCAATTATCACCGATTTTCATGCCTCTTCTGCGCCAATACTTAATTCTTCTATTGTTGCTGGATTTTTCCAGGAATTTTATTTGTGCTCTTTGTATTATTTTCCTCAGTCTCATTGGAACTTGTGAGTAAGGACTGGTTGTTACTCAGCCCTGTTTTCGGCAACATCAATGATAAATTTGCAAAACAAAGGTGCAACTCTGGCAGAAAACTCTTTATTTGGATGTGAGTTTTCCGGGCCTTTTGAATTCATTTCTGCGAGATACAACCCTCCCGACGTCTCATACTTATAAAAATCCCAAATGTAAATGTTATCCCCTTTCTCGTCCCATTCATCGATCAACCAATGGTAGAATTTTAGTGTCCTCTTCGCCTCATCCTCTGTCAAATTGGCTTTGGTGTGTACAGCAGGTGTCCATACAATAAACTTATTTTCCGGAAACTCATGCATTTTTTCTTTTAGCGCATTATACTGAAGTTTATAATTTTCCAGTTTCTTAATGTCAGAATTAATGTCAGGCATGCCGGTATCTTCCTGTATTCTACTTACCGGAAAACAATGTTTGAAAATTATAATGTCAAATTCTTTCGTCAGAATTTCAAGAGTGGGTTCTTCCAGGTAAGGTTTTTCCCCTGCATTTTTTACCCATATATTAAAGTAATCAAATGGATAATTGTTCCACCCATACGGAGCGCTCTTCGGGAAAAAGAGTTCACTGATCTGATAATTTGTACGATTCTTTGAATTGTGTTTATCGATGCACTTTTTTACATCGCCTTTGCCTGTAATCTTTGCTATGTATTTGTTTGTATTACCCAGCCAAATATTATATCCGGTACTGTGATGCAGAAATAGGATTTTCTTCATATCATTCTGACTTGAACTGCAACTGGTTATTGATAAAATAATTAAGACAATCGTCAGGTATCTCATATTAACTTTATTCAAAGATAATAAACTCTAATTTTCTCCGCATTTTAATAATAACAGAGGCTACCTTAAAAAGGTAGCCTCATGTTTTTTTTTATGGGTTTGCCTCAATCTTTAACACATCTGACTGATTTACCTGCTTTTTTGATTGTGGATCCCTTGTATATTCCATTATTATTTCCATCAAGTCTACGATACCAGGCATAGGTTTCATCAACTGTGGTTGTAGTTGTACTCCACCAGTATCCGATGCTGCTCTGGCCATAAAATGCCCCATCGCTATGATAGCGATATCCGCCGGGCAGAGCTGAAAAACCACTTGTGTTGGTGCCATTTTCTCCCGAATTCCAGCCAGAGGTATTTTTTAGTTTTGCACCCTGATCAGTACCTCGCCAACTAAGTCCGTCAACCTCAGCCTGAGTCATTCCAAGGCTAATCTCAAGAACACCAAATTCTGTGTCAGTCGGGACATGCCATCCGTCAGGGCATAAATTACCGCTATTTACCGCAAACCAGTTATACAATGCACCATACAAAGGTTTATAGTATTCCTCATCATTACTATACCAACAGTAAGCTGGCGTAGATAGCCCGCCCCATTCGGTCGCGCTGGTGACCAATGCGATTTCGGTATTATCATTGAATTTGGTGGTTTTCAGGTTTTCAGCCATCCATACCTGCGTGCCAATAATAACGGTTTTGTAAAGATTGCCTTCTATATCTGTCACTGGTGTGATAAAAGAATATAGTTCACCATAAGAAGTACCAGCACTGTTTGTCGCATAAGCTCTGTAATAGTAGGTTGTCCCATCGGTCAATCCGGTTAATGTACTGGTGAAACTACCATCTCCTGAACCATTAGCTTTGTTGTCATCAATTGTCGGATTCTGCGAAGTACTACTCCAACACACTCCTTTGGCAATGATGGTTCCGCCGCCCGCATCAGTAATATTGCCCCCTGCCGTCGCAGTTGTTGAGGTGAGATTTGTTGCCGCTGTTGTCGTCACAATAGCTGTTGTGACCTGGTTTGTTGTAAAGCTCACCTGATTGCCATAAGAAGTCCCTACACTGTTGGTTGCATAGGCACGAACGTAGTATGGAGTTCCTTCTGCAAGTCCTACCATATTACTGGAAAAACTGGCAGAACCCTTACCGTCGCTGGTTTTTGAATCAGCAATAGTCGGATCTGCCACCGTGCTCCAGCAAACCCCCTTCTCCGTGATATCCTCACCACCATCAGAAGTGATACTACCGCCTGACACAGCTGAGTTTAGAGTGATATCAGATACAGCGTTAGTTGTTAGCGTAGGAGTAGTAGCTTTTTTACATCCATTGATCATCAATATCATGGATATTAAGCACATTGCAATTAGAATACTTGATCCTTTTTTCATAGCATTTTGTATTATTGAATATAGCAGTTAGTTTCTAATAGTCTTATACTGAAAAACAACGTTTTTGTTACTGTTCATATTGCGAATAAGCGTTGTTATCAGTTCTTAATGCACCTGATGTATTTCCCTCCCCTTTTTGATGTTGCAGCCTTATAAATGTCATTGCAGCTTGCATCCAGTCGCCTGTACCATCCAAGGTCAGCACCTGCCTCCGTGGCTGTCCACCAATATGTCACAATGCCCAGTGAATAGAATACTCCCTGAACTGCATACCGGTACCCTCCTGGCAGACCTGTAAAACCGCTGGTATTGGTTCCATTCCCACCGTCATCCCACCCAGTGGTACTCTTCAATTGAGTCCCCTGATTGGTTCCGCGCCATCCCCAGACGTTAACAGAATCAGGATTCAAACCAAGATATAGTTCCAGAGTGTTGTATTCTACGTCGGTGGGAACATGCCAGCCGGAAGGGCATAAATTACCTTCGGTTATTGAGTACCAACTGTAAAGGGCACCCAGTGTAGGCTTGTATGTAATATCATTATTGTACCAGCAGTAAGCTGCGCCAGAGAGGTTTAACCATTCGGTATTGTCTGTTATGTTGGGGATGGGTGTGTTGTCATTGAATTTTGTTGCTCTGAGGTTCTCAGCCATCCAGACCTGTGACCCTATGTTAACGGTACTGTATAGATTGCCTTCCACGTCAGCAACCTTCGAGTTGAATGTCACCTGTGTACCGTAAACTGTCCATTCGCTGTTTTTTGCATATGCCCTGACATAATACTTTGTGCCAGACGAGAGGTTTGTCAGTGGACTGGTGAATGTGGTTGATCCGGTACTATTGAGCACAAACGAATCGCCAAGGTCAGGCTGAGGAGTTGTGCTCCAGCATACGCCCGACTCAGTTATTGGCGCACCGCCGTTGTATGATATTACACCTCCGGATACTGCACTTGTTGCCGTTACAGCTGAAACCTGGGACGTAGTTATGACTGGTGCAGCAATGCCTGTAGCAAAAACGACTTCGTTGCCGTAAGCTATACCCACACTGTTCTGCGCATAAGCCCTGACGTGATAAATTGTATTGGGATCCAGCCCTTCAATGTTGCATGTGAACTTGCCTGTGCCGGCTCCTGCCTCAATGTGATTACCTTCTGCTGTGGGATTGTCATCTGTTCCCCAGCACACCCCGCGCAGAGTTACTGCAGCACCGCCGTCAGACGTTATATCACCTCCCAGTGTGGCTGAGTTAATTGTTATATCTTTTGCGGAATCCGTACTCAGCACCGGAACGGTGGGATCCTTTTTGCAACCGCTGAATGAAAGTGCCAGAACAGCGACTGCAATGAATATCAGGGGATCAGAGAATATTTGATATTTCGATATCATCTTGTAATATTGTGAGAGGCAGGACAATCAATATACGCAATAAAAACTCTATTCAAGGTTAAGGAAAAATAATAAGCCATTTTGAAGTTTTGTGACAGTTTAACGTTGCAAAATTAGATTAGATTGTGATTACACCCATTTATTTTGACGAAAACACAAAAACAACAGACGAACGGATCGTTTGGAATAATTCATGGAAGGGCGGACGCCTTTTCAGGAATCGAGGTTTTCATAAATTTCATGTGAGGTTTGGGTTGCAGGCAGAGGGACAGATTTCATTTATTCCAATTACGAAGTTTTATCAGTAGACAAGGAGAATAATCACAG
>CAYLYN010000256.1:0-5539 GCA_964387565.1 uncultured Rikenellaceae bacterium
GTTGTAGCGGTGCGATATAAGTAGCTTACCCTTTTTTTAATAAATATGCTTCTTAAGTTATATAATGAAAATCCAAATCATAAACATATCAGGAGGATTGCAGAGCTTCTTGACCAGGGAGGCATTATAATATATCCGACCGACACTGTTTATGCCATGGGCTGTGACATTAAAGCAATCCGATCGATCGAGAAAATTGCCTCATTCAAGGGTCTGAATCCAAAGAATCCTGATCTGTCACTCATATTTCACGATATGAGCCAGTTGTCCGAATTCACAATCATCAGGGATAACAATGTCTTCAAACTGCTGAAAAGAAACCTCCCCGGTCCTTTCACATTTATTGTTCCGGCAAATAGCCAGATACCCAGGATGTTTAAAAATAAGAAAAAGACTGTGGGGATAAGAATTCCAAAGAACAATATTGTACTTGAAATCGTCAGGGAACTGGGACGTCCTATTGTTACAACATCTATTCATGATCCGGACGAACTTATTGAATATACGACCGATCCGGAACTGATATATGAAAAATACCGCGATTTTGCCGATGCTGTCATTGACGGAGGATATGGCCATAATGAACCATCTACAATAGTTGACTGCACCGGTGATGAGATTGAAATAATAAGGCAGGGGCTGGGTATCGTCGAATGGTAAGTAGACAGGTCAGTGCCTGTAAAAACTTTTGCTGAAGAGGATCAGTATGGTCAGCAGTTCAAGTCTGCCTGTTAGCATAAGACCTGAAAGAAAGTACTTACCTGCAGCCGGGATCTCAGCGTATGTGGAAAAAGGACCGAACTCACCAAGTGAGGGACCGATATTTGCCACCATCGAAGCTGCAGTGCTGAACGATGTAACTATATCATACCCCATTAATGAAATAATGAATGCGCTGCCGCAGATAACAATGAAGTATAAAGATGTGAATACCAGAAGGTAATAAATGTTACTCTGGCTTACATTGTGATCGTCAACCCTTACATGGATCATTGCATTCGGATGGATCACCCTGTGTAGTTCTTTCCTGTAGTTTTTGGTTACAAGAAGGAGCCTGATATTCTTAATTCCCCCGCTGGTTGATCCGGCTGTACCACCTGTAAACATCAAAATAAATAATAACATTATCATTATACTTCCCCACTGGTTGAAATCAGAAGTGTAATATCCTGTAGTTGAAATTATTGAGATAATATGAAAGGTGCTGTCAGATATTGCATCTGTTATATCCTTGCCTGCGAAAAGTATCAGAATAAATGCAGCTAACACTATAAATCCGACTATAAGAAAAGTATAAAATTTGACTTCACTGTTGAGTGCTATTTTCCTGAAATTTCCTTTAAGGGCAAAATATATTATCGGCAGATTTATTCCCGCAATAAACATAAAGAGAGTGAGGATAATTTTAATGCCAGGAGTCGTAAATGCTGCTATATTCGCATCACTTGTTGAAAATCCGCCTGTAGAAAGTGTCGATAAAGAATGACATACTGAATCAAACAGAGGCATCCCTGCAATTACCAGTAAAACTGTCTGTATAAAGGTGAGAAGAATATATATTGACACAAGCCGTTTGGCCGATTCAATAAACCTTGGTTGTATCTTATCAGCAGGATGTCCTGTAAATTCTGTGGCAGAAAGCTGAATATTAACTGATCTTATTATTGGAAAAACCGACAGGGAGATAAAAATTATACCAATTCCGCCAATCCATTGGGTAAGACTGCGCCACAGGAGTATTCCCTTAGGGACTGATTCAATTTTTTCAATTACTGTTGCTCCTGTTGTAGTAAAGCCTGACATAGCTTCAAAAAAGGCATCTGTAAAATTGTCAATTGATCCGCTGAAAAGGTATGGCAGTGTTCCAAATATACTGAAGAGAATCCAGGTGGCTGTTACAATGATATACCCTTCACGGTTGCCATAAACCTTTTCATTGATATTGAGAGGTGTAAAGGCAATTATCCCGGTTACAATGGTTATTATAGCTGAATAGAGGAATGAAGCAGCACTTCCGTCTTCAAGAATTACAGAAATACCTGATGAAAGAAGCATAAGCAATCCTTCAAAAATAAGCACAAGACTTAATATCCTGGCAATTATCCTGAAGTTGACCATATAAAATCAGGTGAAGAATTTATTCAGCTTTTCATAAGCTGTTGGAAGAGTGAAAACCACTACTTTATCGTTGGCATTAATTATCGTATCGCCGGTAGCGATATAAGGAATTCCGTCTCTTAACCCTCCGCCTACAATTGCGTCTTTAGGGAAATCAATGCTTCGAAGCGTACCTTTTGTGATTTTTGCATTTTCAGGAACATTTAGTTCAAGAACCTCAGCATCAGTACCTGCCATATATTTAACCTGTGTAATAATAGGGCTTACGGTATGACGGAAAATCCTGCTGGCGGCAGATATCTTTTTATTGATTATAGTATCGATGCCTGATTTTTCAGCAAGACTTATGTATTCAATGTTTTCAACCTCGGCAAAAGTCTTTCTTACACCAAACTTCTTCGCAAGAAGACAGGAAAGTATGTTTGTCTCAGAATTCCCGGTAACTGCAACAAAAGCATCCATCTTAGTAATGCCTTCCTGTTCAAGAACCTCCACATTACGGCCATCACCGTTTATTATCAGAGTATTATCAAGAATCTCTGACAGCGATTCACACTTTTTTGTGTTGATATCAATCAGCTTTACCTCACACGATTTCTGCATATGGAGAGCTATATGCTTTCCTATCCTGCTGCCACCAAGGATCATTATATTCTTGGCTTCAAAATTCTTTTTGCCTGATGCCTTCATCATCTCATCCATGCCTTCAAATGTTGAAATGACATAGACTGTGTCAGCTACCTGGAAATGCTCGTTGCCTCTGGGAATGATAGTTTTACCTTCCCTTTTAATCGCTACTGCCCTGTACTGGTCAGTTCTGTTAGTTGCAGCTATCTCCTGCAGACTTTTATTTATAATCGGAGCATTCTCCTTAAGTTTCTGAACATACATCGCCAGTTTTCCGTTGCAGAATTCCATGAAATCAGAAGCACCAGTCTCATGAAGAAGGCCGAGTACCTCTCTGGCAGCAATAAGTTCAGGATATATAAGTGAGTCAATACCTATTGATTTGAAAAAGTCGAGTGTTGATGATTCAAAATAGTCGAGATTGTCAATTCTGGCGATGGTTTTTACTGCTCCGAACCTTTTTGCCAGGATGGCAGAAATAATGTTAGTATCCTCCGAATGGGTAACTGCAATAAAAAGGTCAGTCTTCTTCATAAGAGTATCTCTCAGTAATCTTACCGAAGTAGCAGATCCCTCATGTGTCAGAATATCAAGTGAGGTGTCAATTGGTCTGAGCCTTTCTTCCTCAGGATCAATAACAACAATCTCATGATTTTCATTTGCCAGCATCTTGGCCAGATGGGTACCGACTTCTCCGGCTCCCGCAATAACTATCCTCATCAGAACTAATGTTGAAAAAACATGCTAAATTACCACTTTAATTGCTTTTAAGTCAATTTTTCCGCACTTTTTTAGCATCAAGATCTGTCATAAAGGCACCTTCTTTCCGGATATAATAGACTGGTCGTGTTAACCGGGATATTGTGTTATCTGTTAATCTGAATCCTGAGCCGGGTTCAGAGGACATAATAATCAAATCCGGAAGTTTTACAACTGATGACAGACCTTTCAGTTCCGGCCTTTTACCGGATAAAATAATTATTTCAGGATTTACTTCTGATATTAAGCTGCTGTCAATCTTTTCTGCAATCATAATCCTCTTGTCACCTGCCTTAATGGATACAAGCCCTGATTCATGGTTTATTTTTTCAAGTCTGAGGTTTAGCATGGCACAGTGTCGTCTGATTTCAGGTCGTACTTCATCTATAGTGGAATATATATGAAGAGCTTTGCCACTTCTTATACCTACAGTAGTGGAGCCTGGAATATTATAGACTATTAATTCATTTGTTCTCCCTGTTGTTATATCTCTTATGGAAGATATTCCTGAAAATATAAGTATCAGCGCCAGAACTAATCTGGCCGGACGAAATTCCCTTTTTATCAGTGCTGAAAACATGATGGCAATTATTGTCATGAGTAGGAAGGCTTCAGGGACTCCAATTCCAATCTCTTCAATTGAAGCTCCGGGCAATGAGGATACAAATTCTGTTATATTTTCTACGAGTCCGGTGAGTAAATTAAGAATGCGGGCCAGGAAACCTGAAAGGAACGCTAAAGGATAAAGCATCGGAATCATGCTGCCTGTGATAATTATAAGCGATGCCAATGGCACAACAATCAGGTTGGTCAGAAGGAAATATGCCGGGAACCTGTTAAAAAACATAATTGTAAGAGCCAATGTACCTGCCTGTGCGACAAAGGTCAGAGCTGCTGACTGCCATATCCAATGTGTAATACGGTTTCTGAAACAGAAAATGGATGAGATATTTTTATAAAATGCTATTATGAAAATTACAGCCGAATAGGAGAGAAGGAATCCTGCATCAAATATCACTGCAGGCCTTATTATGATAAGCACAAATGCCGATGCCAGTACAGAATTCATTGAATTGGCAGGTCTTTTCATAAGCTTACCTGCCTGGATAAACGAAAACATAAGAGTTGCCCTCATTACCGATGGTGTTAACCCGGTAATAAATGCAAATGCCCATAGGATTATAAGAGCAAATAGTATCTGGATTATCCTGAATCTACTTTTCAGAAAAAAAAGCATATTGAATACAAACATGCTCAGCACAACCGCATGGAGACCGGAAACAGCCATTATATGCATAACACCGGCCCGGATAAAGATATCTTTCTGGTCTTGTTCCAGCAACGATTTGTCTCCCAGGGTCATTGCAGCCACTAGTGCAAGTTTTCTGCCGGTCATCCCCCTGTTTCTGAACATTTCAAGAATTCTTTCCCGGATGATCAGTGCCCGGTGCTTAAGTTCTCTATTTGAAGGAGTTATTTTGAATTCAATATCTTCTTTATTGGCAAATGACGTATATCTTATGCCTCTGTTTTCAAGATAAAATCTGTAATCGAATTCAAATGGATTGCCTCTGTTTAATACCTCAGCCGGTGAGCAGCTGATTTTAATTATGTCGCCTGGTATCAGATCATTTAACATTGAATCCTTCCTGAAATAAAGAAGCATTGATCCGCCTGCTCTCCTCATTTTTCCACTATCAATAACTGCAATCAGCTTTATTCTTAAACGGACGCTGTTTTCTCTCTCTTCCGCGAAATCTGAAATGGTACAGATTATGTCAGTTTTTTTTGAGTCGAGAGTTGTGAGTTCACTTTTCTGAATTTTATATAACAGATATCCGCAGGTGACCAGAGATAATGAAAAAGCCAGGCCAAAAAGATAATTTACCCTCAGATCATTTATTAGGAACGAATAAATGATAAGTCCTGTACAAACAATAGATATGATAATTACAAACCATTTGTCAGGTTCTGTATAAAGACCTGCAATTATCCCGGAACACAATGGAATAAGTATCCTGAGGAATGGAATTTC
>CAYLYN010000257.1:0-5421 GCA_964387565.1 uncultured Rikenellaceae bacterium
TCACGACCTTCAATTGAGGATATCTGCTGGTAATTAAATTCATACCATAGCAATGGGGATGCAAATGGTACATAATCTGGTAACCCTGAATTTGATCCAGCATGACGCGGATTACATCCTGGCAGAGGAACTTACACAGAGTGTCACAGAGGATTACAAGAGTTACACAGAGAAAATCCTGTCTTAATATTAAGAGCAAACTGACTCTATTTCCTTAATGGTTTTTGGGATAGCTTTTCCAAGTACTTTTTGTCCTTTATCAGTAATCAGAACATCATCTTCTATTCTTATCCCTCCTATCGGCATGAATTTGCCAAGCTTATCATAGTTAATATATTCTTTGAATTTTGATTCTGACTTCCACTTTTCAATCAGTTCCGGGATAAAATAACAACCTGGTTCTATGGTAAATACGTGTCCAGGTTTATATTCCAGAGCAAACCTCAGAAAGGCTGTACCGAACTGGCTGCTTCTTTTAACATCATCGCTGTATCCTACAAAGTTTTCACCAAGCGCCTCCATATCGTGGACATCAAGTCCCATCATATGTCCTATTCCATGAGGCATAAAGAGTGCATGGGCACCAGCAGTTACAGCCTCATCGACATCACCTTTCATCAGACCAAGCTGCTTCATCCCCGATGCGATAATCCGGCAGGCAAGAAAATGAATATCACGGTTGGAAACACCTGGTTTTGCAGCCTTTATTGCCTCAGTATTAGCCTGTAATACAACCTCATAAACATCCTTCTGCATGGAGCTGAACTTTCCTCCGACAGGAGTGGTCCTCGTAATATCTGAAGAGTAGCGCAGGTTGGTTTCTGCGCCTGCATCAGTAACCATCATTCTATCTTTTTTAAGAATATTGCCATGGGCATGGTTATGAAGAGTCTGTCCGTTAATGCTGAGAATTACAGGAAAGGAAGTCCCTCCGCCTTTTGAAAGAGCTATTCCTTCAATAGTCCCGAAAATATCCTGTTCCTTTATTCCGGGTTTGCACATTTTCATTGCTGTTACATGCATCTCATATGCAATGTCAACAGCCTTTTCTATTTCTACTATCTCAATCTTCTCCTTAAATGACCGCAATGAAACAACAGCCCTGATAAGCTCGGTTGAGGCCAGTGTTTTCATCTGACACGGGTTTTCCTTAAGAATAGATCCAAGAATCATTTTCGACTCTCCTCTGTATGGCGGAAGAAAATGGACCTTTCTTTTTTTAGATAGAGCTGTCTGTATCTTTTCTTCCAGCTTTGCCATAGGAGCACTCTCTTTTATTCCGCAACCTGCAGATAATTCCTTTACCCTGGGCTGGGGACCCATCCAGACAATATCGTCCATTTCGAAATCATTCCCGAAAATGGTATCTGTTCCTGTATCGAAATCCATAACAGCTGCGAAACCAGGCAAGTCGATCCCGAAGAAATATAAAAAATCGCTGTCCTGCCTGAAGTGGTAAGTGTTGGCCGGATAGTTTAACGGGGATTCAATATTACCAATAAAAAGAGCAACTCCGCTTTTCATAAGCTTATGGAGTTGCTCTCTTCTCTTCAGATATACTTCACTTTTAAACATACGCTTCATAATTTAAATGAAACGTCTAAGTTAAGAAGTATATTTTACTTTTTCTCTACGCTCCAGCCCCCCTTCAATCCAAAAATAAACCAGGCAAGTGCAACTGTTCCTGATGCGAATATAGTGTCGCCGATAACCCTAAGCCATTTTAAGGTCAGCATTGCAGGCTGATTCAGAAATTCCGCAGAACGGGCATACCATAGACCCTCTTTCACACTGGCTACGGTTTGTGCAAGTCCTATTGGAAGTACGCTTATCATTACCATTGCAGCGAGCCCTATATTGATACTCCAGAAGGCAAATTTTATCCACTTATCTTTCCATACAGCTTCCTTATTCATATCTCTGAGAACAAAAAGCATCAGTCCAATACCAAGCATTCCATATACTCCAAAAAGGGCAGTGTGCCCATGAACTGGAGTGGTATTTAGACCCTGCATATAATACAAAGCGATAGGCGGATTTATCAGGAAACCGAAAATTCCTGCACCAACAAGATTCCAGAAGGCAACTGCAATAAAGCTGTATATTGGCCATTTATAAGCTTGTACCCATGTTGAGCTCCTGCTAAGCCTGACATTAGACCATGCCTCAAATCCCATTAATACTAACGGAACTACTTCGAGTGCACTGAAGGTGGCTCCCAGCGCCATAACTGCGGTAGGAGTACCGGTGAAATAAAGGTGATGGAATGTGCCAAGAATTCCACCTGACAGGAATACTATTGTTGAAAACAATACGGCGAGAGTCGCTGTTGAAGCTTTAAGAAGCTGAAGCCTTACAAACAGGAAAGCTACCACTACAGCCGCAAATACTTCAAAGAAACCCTCAACCCAGAGATGAACCACCCACCAGCGCCAGTACTCAGCAATGGCAAGATTTGTCTGCCGTCCCCACATCAGTCCGGCTCCGTAAAAAGCAGCAATTGCAATGGTAGAGATGAGGAAAAGAATCAGAAGGTTCCTGCTTTCCGATTTTTGTCTCAGTGCAGGCCATATTGCGCGTCCCATAAGCAAAAGCCAGATTATAAGTCCAACGAACAGGAAGAGCTGCCAGAACCTTCCAAGGTCTACATATTCATATCCCTGGTGGCCGAACCAGAAGTTCGTAATAAATCCCATTTTCTGCATAACTCCCATCCATTGCCCGGCTAAAGATCCGATTACAATAACAAGAAGTGCCCCAAACAGAAAGTTTGCTCCATGTTTCTGGAACCTTGGCTCTATACCTGATATAGCAGGGGCATAATATAATCCTGTCGCCAGCCATGATGTTGCAATCCAGAATATGGCTATCTGAATATGCCATGTTCTGGATATCGAATACGGTAAAAATTTCGAAAGCGGGATACCATATAATGCCTGCCCTTCCACTCCATAATGTGCTGTTATTACTCCCATCATCACCTGTATAAGCAAAAGAGCAGAAACGATCCAGAAGTATTTTACTGTGGCTGCCTGTGATGGTGTCTGCTTTTCATTAAGCAGGGGAAAGACAGCCGGTACTGAGTCGTTATCTTCTGCTTTCCTTGTGGCATAATACCAGGCCATTAATCCTATTCCGGCCAGTAAAACAATTACACTGAATCCGGTCCACAAAAGCAGTGAGCCTGAAGGTCTGTTGCCTACAAGTTCCTCTGCCGGCCAGTTGTTGGAGTATGTAATCTCCTGGCCCGGACGTTGTGTTACACAAGCCCATGATGTCCAGAAAAAGAAGGAATTAAGGAGCGGTACCCTTGAAGCATCCTTAACAGAGTTTTCAGGAATACTATATGCATCTCTCATATCCGCAAGAGCGGGATCATTTGTAAAGAGTCCGCCATAGTATTTACTGTTGGCCTCATAAGCCTCTGCCCGCAACTCTGAAATTGTCAGAGTTTTTGTAGCAGGATCGTAGGTATTCTTACGCAGATCTTCCTGAAGGAGAATTTTATAGTAAGCTTTTCTTTCCTCACTTAGCTTGTCGAATGGAAGGCCATCCTGTTTAACAGCCATTCTGTCAAGTATGAATTTTGCCTCCCTGTGAAGCCAGTCAGCGCTCCAGTCAGGAGCCTGATAGGCACCATGACCCCAGACTGTACCAATTTCCTGACCTCCGAGTGATTGCCAGACATTCTGTCCATCCTTAATATCCTGTCCGCTAAACAGGAAAGTCCCGTCAGGCTTTATAACCTTTTCCGGTACAGGGGGAGCCTGCCTGTAAATCTCCCGTCCAAAATACAGCAGTACAGAAAATGAAATAACCATAACTGCTGTGAATCCTACCCATAGTTTTTTTACCGACATAACAATGATGTATTAGGTTGTGTAAATATTCAGATTTTATAAAAGTCTGCAAGCCTCTGAATCTGTTCAACGTAATTGACTGATCCGGTTTTAGCAGAATATATTCTTTCAGCTTCTCCAAAACCTGACAGAAGCTCAGCCTGATCTGAGTCAGACAATACTCTGTCGGCCATCCTGAAAAGGATGTTATTCTCTTTGGCGATATGATTTTTCAGGAGATCAGCATAACCAGTCATGTTATGGTAGATCTCGGTGAGAACACCTTTATCACCATTCCTGAAGTGAGAAATATTATCAGAAATGTTTTTTACAAATTCTCTTCCCTGTTCATGTTCATGAAGCATAACAGCAACAGGACCCTGTTGGGAGGAAAATCCCTTATCAGAGAGAAAAGGGAAGAAGAGATTTTCTTCCTTGGCATGATGAATACCATCGGCAAAATTCCTGATAATACCTACAATAGTTTCAATATGTGCAATATCTGAAGCTTCGTCATGGACTATCTTCTCCATTACATCAATCAGCTTAAGGATATGAACGTGGTCATCCTCAAGATTTCGGGTTGCAGTTGTCATAATTTTTTACTTATTGATTAATTTTAAAATTTTTGGAAATAGAACATTATTCTCAAGATGAACATGTACGTGCAGGTCATCTTCAAACTGCTGAAGCAGCCTGAATGTAACACTGTATGTATTGCACCCGTCTGCAGGGAGCCTGTACCCATCGGTCATAACATTTATCTTGTCTATTGCACCTCCTGCAAATTCATGTTCTGATGTCAGATGTCTGATCTCCGATTCAATTATCTCTTTCGAATGCTGTGAACCTGAAGCTATATTTTCTTTTATTGCCGGAAAGAATACCTTTTCCTCACTTTCCAGATGCTTCAATAATTCATTGTTCACTTCTGCAAACAGTTCTGCAATTTCTTTTAATTCAGGATGGTTCTCACCATGCACATCGGAGATCTTTGAGGTGTAATGAACAAGTTCAGGTAAGGATTTCAGAACATATTTATGATGAGTGTTAACAATATAATCGCATAGAAAATCAGGTGACCATTCATTATAGTTTGGAGCTGATGCGTACGGATCTGAAGCAAGCAATATAATCTTCTCCTTAATTAACTCCGGATCAATCCCAATTTCAGAACAAGATTCGGAAAATCCTTTTTTTCCTCCGCAGCAGAAATCGATGCCTGCCTCTTTAAAAACTGAGGCAGTTCTGAAATCCTTTGCCACTATCTCACCTACCGTCATACTATTTATCTCATTATTTTTCATGTGTGTATAATTTTAATTTTTTAATATTTTCCGGCAATTATTGTTTCGGCGGGGAAAATAATATGCCTGTAATTATATGAATGTTTGTTTAGCTTCGCTGAGCCAGTCAGCCCGTTTGTGTTTTGAATAAATGCTGGTTTCATTACATTATTTTTATATCGTGACAAAGTTATAAAATTATTTATTAAAAGACCAAATGGTCTTTTTGTATTTTATTATTATTTTTTTATTTTTGCGAAGAGATCTCTATAAAACAATAATCATATGTTTAACAA
>CAYLYN010000258.1:0-5420 GCA_964387565.1 uncultured Rikenellaceae bacterium
GCCGGTGCAGCCGGACAAAGTAATCCGCTGATTACTTTCCTTCCTCTAATCCTTGTATTTGTGGTTTTTTATTTCTTTATGATAAGGCCTCAGATGAAGAAGCAGAAGGAAATGACAAATTACAGAAGCTCACTGAAAAGAGGTGATAAGGTTATCACAACTGGAGGTATATATGGAAGAGTTCATGAAGTTAAGGATAATTACATAATGATGGAGGTAGGAGGTGATTTTAAACTCAAAGTTGACAAGAACGCTATCCTGAAGGATCCATCAACAGATGAACAGTCATAGTGGTCTTTTCATCTTAATACTGTCCTGGATAAAAAGGATGAATAATCCATGGAAAAAAATGCGATGAAGACAAAGGGAGGTATCAACAGGAACGTTGTTACCTTTACATTTTTTCTAATTCTCTCGTTTGTCCTTTGGTATATTAATTCGCTAGGGAAAGAGACTGAAGCAGATGTGCAAATGGAGGTCAGATTTGTTAATCTTCCCAAAGGAATGAAAATTTCTGATAATGCTCCTTCACAGATAGAGCTGACTCTTAAGGGCCCTGGATATTCAATTCTGAAACATAAATATCCTCTGACACAAACACCGCTGGAGGTAGATCTCTCTTCAATTATTTATAAGAGAGTGCCTGCAAGCAGGTCTTTGGATTATTATATAACAACATCAAACCTGATAAAACCTTTTTCAGTTCAGTTGCGATCTGACTGCAGTGTTGTATCAATAAAAGCCGACACACTTTTTATTTCGTTCAACAGGATAAATCAAAAATGAAAGCAGGCGACAGCACTATTTTGAAACTTGGCGTTACAGGAGGCATTGGAAGTGGAAAAACCTCTGTATGCAGGGTCTTCGGTGTGCTTGGTATACCTGTGTTTTCTGCAGATATCGAAGCCAAAGAGGTGATGGATGTTGATACAAGTATAATACTGAGGCTTAACACAATAACTGGCAGGAACCTGTATGAGAACGGAAGTCTTGACAGAGCTATGCTTGCATCTCTGATATTTAATAATAAATCGCTGCTTGAAAAAGTCAATGCACTGGTGCATCCTGTAGTATTCAACCGATTCAGGGAATGGGTGAGAAAACAGAATTCACCCTATGTAATTATGGAAGCTGCGATACTTTTTGAAAGTGGTGCCTCTGATATTGTGGACCGTATAATCACTGTTGTGGCACCAGTTGAAGAGAGAATGAACAGGGTAATCAGCAGGAACGGTATTACAAGGGAACAGGTCATGGACAGAATGCGAAACCAGATGGATGACAGTGAGAGAATTAAAAAATCTGACTATGTAATATCTAATTCTGAAAATGACATGATAATTCCTGCAGTGCTCAGGATTCATGAAAATATAATCAGTAATTTTTAACCCGTAATAAGTTAGGTTAATGTTTGGAAAATGGCTTGGAGGAGGTTTGGGATTTGCAATGGGTGGCCCTATTGGAGGATTGCTCGGATTTATAGTTGGTTCTGTTATTGACAGTACAACTGAGGTCACAACATATTCAAAACGCACACCAAGGACTGCACAGGGAGATTTCGCAATGAGTCTCCTGGTTCTTGTGGCAGCTGTGATGAAAGCTGATGGAAAAGTCGTTAAATCTGAACTTGACTATGTAAAACAGTTCTTTGTAAGACAGTTTGGCAAGGAATCGGCTAAGGAGGCCACACTCCTTCTTAAAGATATTCTCAAGCAGGATATATTGGTAAAGGATGTCTGTATTCAGATTAGTAATAATATGGATTATTCTTCCAGGCTTCAATTACTGCATCTTCTTTTTAACGTTTCAGTTGCTGATGGTGTTATCAATAATGCTGAATCTGATCTTATTGAAAAGATGTCAGGGGCGCTTGGTATTTCAACAAACGATTTTGTTTCTATAAGGAATATGTTCATCCCTGAAACAGATTCGTCATATAAGATACTGGAGATAGAACGTACAGCATCAAATGATGAATTAAAGAAAGCTTACCGCAAGATGGCAATGAAATATCACCCGGATAAGGTGAGCCATCTTGGTGATGATTTCAGGAAAACAGCCGATGAAAAGTTTAAAAAAGTAAATGAGGCATATAATAAGATCAAGAAGGAGAGGAATATGGCATGATAATATTTATCTAACCTGAAAAATTCAATGAATTTTTCAAACAAAGTGTTGACGATTGAAAATCAAAACAATACCCAATACCCTGGAAAATAATATATGATTTTCAATGTCAAGGTTAACCCTGACAAATAATTGGTTTTCAATTATTTCGTCAGCCCTTCGGGTGATTGATATATATTTATGAATTAATCAGGTTAAAATTACTCTCAGATACGCTCAATTATAAATACAAGAATTAATTTTGTAAAAAAAAATATTATGGTATTAAAGGACATAATTGCTATTTCAGGGGAACAAGGGCTGTTCCGGTTTATTGCCCAGGGCAAAAATTCAATTATTGTTGAACATCTTGAGACATTGAAAAGAAGCAGTGCTTTCGGTTCTTCAAAAGTCAGTTCTTTGGAAGATATTGCAATTTTTACTGAAAAGGAAGACATGCCCCTCTCAAAGGTTTTTGATCTTATATGGGAAAAGTCAGATGGCGGACTCGCTATAGACGGGAAAGTTGACGGAACCTTGCTTAAAAAATGGTTTGAAGAGATTCTCCCTGAGTACGACAAGGATAAAGTATATACCAGTGATATAAAAAAAGTTGCCATCTGGTATAACACTCTGCATCGACTAAACCTTCTTGTTAAGGAAGAACCGGAAGAAAAGACAGCAGAAAAGACTGAAAAGGATACTGAGAAAAAATCTGAAAAAGATCCTGCTGCTACAGCAAAAAAGAAGAAAAAAACCGCTGCACCCAAAGCCGGAAAGGAATAGTATACAGGAATTTTCAAACAAATAGCTTTTCTTTATGAATTTCGGAGGAAATGAGGTAGTATATAATTATGATGATTCTGAGATAATTATACTGCCTGTTCCCTATGATGAAACGAGTACATGGATGCGTGGCTCCGATAAAGGGCCTGAAGCTATCCTGGAAGCTTCAGTCAACCTCGAGTTCTATGATATCGAAACTGCATCAGAGGTTCATCTGAAAGGTATTCATACTTTGGAACCTCTAATTGAAAAAGAGACACCTTCAAAGCTGGTTGAGGCCGTTTACAGGAAGACACTTATGCTTATCGGTCAGAATAAATTCCCGGTCATCATAGGGGGTAACCATACAGTTCCTATTGGTGCCTTTAAAGCATTTTCTGAAATATATGATGACCTTACTATTCTTCAGCTCGATGCTCATGGCGATCTGAGGCAGGAATATGAAGGTTCAAAGTTTAACCATGCATGTGCAATGGCAAGGGCAAAAGAGCTTGCTCCGGTTGTCCAGATAGGTATAAGAAGCATGTCGGTGGATGAATTGCCATATGTTGAGAACGACAGAATTTTCTATGCTTACCAGCTTCATATTGATAAAAACCTCTATTCGAGGGCTATTGACAAACTAAGCAGAAATGTATATATAACAATCGATCTCGACGTCTTCGACCCTTCATTAATGCCTTCAACCGGCACCCCTGAACCCGGAGGACCCGGTTATTTCGATCTTATGCATTTTCTTCGGGATGTTACAAAGAGCAGGAATGTTGTAGGATTTGATGTTGTTGAATTGTGTCCTTCAGCAACTAATAAATCACCCGATTTTGTTGCGGCAAAGGTAATTTATCAGTTGCTTAGTTACCGTTTTGCCAATCAGGTATAACCAGGCCGGTAAGTTAATTTCAGTCATCCTTCTTTGCCTCTTCCCAGATCTCATTCATCTCATCAAGCGACATGTCATGAAGTGATCTTCCTTTGGCAAGAGTCTCTTTTTCAAGGTAATTAAACCTCCTGATGAATTTTCTGTTAGTCTTTTCCAGGGCTGCTTCAGGATCAATACCATAAAGTCTTGATGCATTTATTATTGAAAACATTACATCTCCAAGTTCAGCCTCAATGGTTGAGATATCAAGCTTTTCCACCTCTTCTTTAAGCTCCGATATTTCCTCCATCACCTTGTCCCATATCTGCTCACGGTTTTCCCAGTCAAATCCTACCCCTCTTACTTTCTCCTGTATCCTGTTTGCTTTTACGATTGCTGGTAATGAAGTGGGAACACCTGACAAAACTGGCTTATAACCATTATTTTCCTTTATCTTCAGTTTCTCCCAGTTATCCTCAACCTGCCTTGCCCCTGATACCTTGACATCTCCAAAGACATGGGGATGCCTGTAAACCAGCTTGCTATTAATACCCTGCAGCACATCTGCCATGGTAAAAGTGCCTCTCTCCGAACCTATCCTGGCGTAAAATACCAGGTGCAGCATAAGATCTCCAAGTTCATTTTTTATGCCTTCATCACTACCTGATGAGATAGCATCAGCCAGTTCATATGTCTCCTCAATTGTCAGTTTACGCAAAGTCTCAAAAGTCTGTTTCATGTCCCATGGGCATTTTACCCTGAGCTCATCCAGAATTTCCATCAGCCTTTTAAACTCCCTGATGTTCTTATCTTTATCATCCATTATTAACTTGTGTTAGAATAATTTATCCGGGGAGGAAGATTTGCCTGCTGTATCAATTCTCACCACAGAACCGGTTTCAATACTCAGCAGCTCCGAAACATTTGCTCCGTTTATTGCTATTTCAAGAAGATCGAGCTGATTAAATTTTGCCAGAAGTTCTCCTACAGGGACATCGCTATACTTTTCTGAAATATGATCTGTATAGTTTTTATTACTCTGTATAAGTATCCTGAAAGATCTGTTTTCAAATACCCTCAGGAAGACCTCCCTTGTTATGTTTGATATAGCATTTCCGTAAGAATCTATAAATATGATACTTCCAATTATCTTATCCTTATCGATTGTAGCCCTCAATGGTACTCTTTCACTAATGGAACTGACCGGTTTTCCAAGTTTTGAGAGTTTCGTTCCTGCCAGGAGCTCAGCAGTGGTTCTTGCATAAATTTCCAGCTCATTATATGAATTCCGGTCATCTATCTTAACAGCCTCTTCAGGTTCAGAATTCAGAATCAGGTTAAATATGCCGTTATCTGTCCCTATGAAAAAATGGTTTTTTGCTTTTACGACCAGGTAATCCTGGTCCTTTTTTGCCTCTGAATGCACACATATGAGGTGTACAGAGCCTTCAGGATAGTTAGCGAATGTATTCCTGATTATGAAGGCTGCTTTTGCAATGTTAAATACAGGAATATTACATGCATTGTCAATAATGACAGTGCCCGGCGACAGACTGCTTAGTTTACCCTTAATGATCCCGTTATAGATATCATCTGGTTTCCATTCAGTTGTTAAGGTGACTACAGGCATACTAAAAAACTTGTAACAAAGATAATCTTCTAAGGAAAA
>CAYLYN010000259.1:0-5384 GCA_964387565.1 uncultured Rikenellaceae bacterium
GGGACGAGGGATCTCCCCGGTGTTAATTGTATTTTGCTAAAAAAACGGCATTTAGTAAAATGTGAGTACCACAGAGGGGATCCTTCTCCGCCTTCCGGCGGCTCAGGATGACAGTGGTCGTTATGGGCTTCTTTCTCCTACCCCCCCCCTTACAATAATATTTATATGTATATAACGCAACCTTCTTTCTGCCAGAGTCATCTTTAATTCAGGGGACTATTTCTAAACAATACTCATAAAAAAAATCGCTATTTGTGACCGGGATGAGGTTAGTTGCAAAATCCGCAAATGAAAAAAATCTTAACAAATGTTAAATATTAGTTAAAAAAAATTTGTTTTTGTTAATCCTGTTTCTAATTTTGAATTTAAACGCGGCATCATCTGAACGATGCCCTAAAACTAAACCCTATGATGATAAAAAGAGTTTACAAAAATCTGAAGAGCACCATGCTCCTGTTTTTGTGGCTAGTCTGCTCTGTAGCGGTACTGGCTCAGGAAAGACAGATTACTGGTACCGTTACGGATGCCAATGGTGCAGGTTTGCCTGGAGTTAGCGTTGTTGTGAAAGGAACAACCACAGGTACAACCACTAATGCTGAGGGTAAATTCAGCATCAGCGCTGCAAGCGATGCTACCCTCGTTCTTTCATTTATCGGTTATGTCACCCAGGAGGCTGCAGTTGGAAGCAGAGCCACTATTGATGTAACCCTTGCAGAAGATGTACTGCAGCTTGGCGAGGTTGTTGTTACAGCTCTCGGTGTTGAGAGAAGCCAGAAGGCACTGCAATCTTCTATCACCAAGGTTCCGGGTATGAGCCTTACAGCAGCCCGTGAAAACAACCTTGGATCTTCAATGCAGGGACGTGTTGCCGGTGTTAACGTTACCAAGTCAGCGTCAGGACCTGCAGGATCATCCCGCGTAATTATCAGAGGTAACAAATCAATTGGCGGAAGCAACCAGCCATTATATGTTGTCGATGGTATACCGATGGATAACAGCCAGTTTGGCCAGGTAGGTGTTTGGGGAGGTACTGACCAGGGTGATGGTCTTACAAGTATTAACCCTGAGGACATTGAATCAGTAACAATCCTTAAGGGAGCTGCAGCTGCTGCTCTTTATGGTTCAAGGGGTGGTTATGGTGTTATCAACATTGTAACCAAAAGAGGATCACAGAAAAAAGGAATCGGTATTGAATTCAACTCCAACTATGTATTCGATAAGGTATACAGGCTTGATGACCTTCAGAGAATATACGGCCCGGGTAGCCTCGCTACCAATCCTGCTGACCCGACCGGTCCAAGGATTTACTCAAAAGCACAGGATCAGCTTCAGGCATGGGGCTGGGGTGCCAACTCAATGTGGGGTCCGAAAATGGACGGCTCTTCTGTTATCCAGTTTGATGGTGTGATGAGGCCTTATTCATATGCAGGAGATAACTGGGACCGTTTCTATGAAACAGGAACTACATGGACCAATAGCCTTGCTATTACAGGAGGCGGAAATAACCAGACCTTCAGGTTCTCATTCTCCGATATGGACCAGAAATTCATTGTTCCCAATTCAGGATTTAAGAAGAGGAATCTCGGTCTCTCAACAAACGGAAAATTTGGAAAGAAAGTTACTTTCAATGCAAAGGTTCTGTACTCAAATGAAAAAATGAATAACAGGTCCATGCTTGGTGACTCACCGGGTAATGCTCCTATCGCTATCTGGGGTCTTGCCAGCACAGTAAACGTTATGGACCTCTATGGTGATCCTAACAAACCGGGTGCTGTTCCGGCAGGTGTTTCAACTCCAGACCTTAAAGGTACAGGCGAAGAATACCAGCAGGCTAATAACAACTGGCTCCAGAACCCATGGTGGGCTGCTTACCAGATCCTGAATGAAAACATCAGGGACAGGTTCATTACTTCAGGTAACTTAAGATACAACATTACAGACTGGCTGTATGTCCAGGGTGAGGTTGGTATGGACTGGTACACAAGGAATAACAATTCACTTGTTCCACAGGGTACCGGTTATCAGCGTGGCGGTTCCAAGAGCGAGACATCAAACTTTGTAAGAGAGATCAACCAGTCATGGACACTTGGCGCTGACAAGGAATTCGGAAAGATTAGAGTGAATGCCTTTGTTGGAGGAAACAAAATGGTACGTGAAGGAGAGAACATCAATGCAAGCGGTTCAAACTTCAACGTTCCTTTCTTTACTTCAGTTAATAATACCAAATCACAGAGTTTTGGATACGGATACAGCAAATCCGGTATCAACTCACTGTATGGTTCTGCAGAGATCAGCTATGCTGGATACCTTTATATTACTGCAACAGGCAGGAATGACTGGTTCTCAGTGCTGAATCCGGCAAACAACAGTAAATTCTATCCTTCTGTAGGAGGTAGCTTCGTATTTACTGATGCTTTCAACAATATGCCTGAATGGCTTAGTTTCGGTAAGGTAAGAGCTGCATGGGGCCAGGTAGCAACTGCTAACGTTGGTTCATATGCTGTTAACCCAACCTATAGTCTTCTCGGACAGGGACACCTCGGTATCCCGATGGGAACATTCTCATTCGGAGATAATATTCCTAACCCGAACCTCTCACCTGCTTTGTCATCTGAAATAGAGCTTGGTATTGAGGCAAGATTCCTGCAGGGCAGGGCTGGTATTGAATTCACCTATTACGATCAGACAACTACTGATGACATCCTGTCAGCAACAATTTCTCAGGCTTCAGGATTTAACTCAACATCGGTTAACATCGGTAAACTGACAAACAAAGGGATTGAACTTTTGTTAACAGGTACACCGGTTCAGGGTCAGATTACATGGGATGTATCTCTTAACCTTGCAAGGAACGAGAACATGGTGGTTGAACTCAGTGAAGGTGTGACACGACTCTTTGTTGAGGAACCACGTACAAGGAATGCTGCTGTTTATCAGGTAAAAGGACAACCATTTGGTATGATCCTGGGATATGTTCAGAAAACAGATCCTGCAACCGGGAAGAAAGTTTATGATTCAAACGGATACCCTGTAAGGTCTGATGTATTTGAAATTCTTGGTAATGGTATTGCTAAGCTCACCGGTGGATTCAGTAACACTTTATCTTGGAAGCGTTTAAAACTTGATGCTCTTATCGACTTCAAATATGGTGGCGACATCTATTCAGGAACAGAAGTAAACCTTACAAGCTGGGGTTTGCATAAGCAGACTCTTGCTTACCGTGAAGGTGGAATGCCGATTGAAGGTGTGATCCAGACAGGAACAGACAGTGACGGAAAACCTATTTACGGTCCTTTATCGATGACACTTAACCAGGAACAGACCCGTAACTACTGGAGTAACCTGGCATCGAGGGCTCAGGAGAACTTCATGTATGATGCTTCATTTATAAAGCTGCGTCAGGTATCACTTGAATACAGTCTGCCTCCTGCAGTAATGGAGAAACTGCCTCTCGCCAATATAGCTGTTTCGTTTGTAGGAAGAAACCTTGCGATCATTCACAGGAACACGGATAACATCGATCCTGAATCATCCTATACTAGCAGTAACGGACAGGGTATTGATCAGTTTACAATGCCCGGAACCCGCAGCTATGGTTTTAACATAAGGTTGACATTCTAACCTAAAAAAAATGAGAAAAATGAAACATATATTAAAACTGACTTTAGGTACGCTGTTGATTTTTGTGATGGCAGCGGGATGCGATACTGACGAGCTGCATGAGATGAACATCAATCCGAATGCCGTGAACCAGATCGACATGAACTATTTCTTTACTGCAGCAGAGCTTGGTATGGCAAGTAACGGATCTTCAGGTGACAACAGGTACACCGACTGGAGAACCAATATTAACTTTGCCGCCAGTGCAATACAGCACATGTCTGGTAGCAGTACAGGAGATAAATATTTTGATAATGACGTTGAACCTTTCAATGCACCATTCCAGTTTTATTACAGGGATGCATTGAGGAGGACTGCTGAAATTCTTAAACAGACCAGTGAAGGTGGATTTATGGAAGGAAGGCTTGTTAATACAGTTCAGGCTTCAAGGATTATCAGGGTATTTGATTTCCATCGTCTTACCGACTGGTATGGAAGTATTCCTTATACTGAGGCAAACCAGGGTCTTGCAGGGATTTTCCAGCCAAATTATGACAAGCAGAAAGCTGTTTATACCGATATGCTTAAGGAGCTTGATGAAGCCTGTGCTGCATTTAATGCATCAGATATTGATTATGCCGGTTTCAAAGCTGCTGACTTCATCTACAACGGTGATATCGCCAAGTGGAAGAAGTTTGGCTACTCACTTATGCTGAGACTTGCCATGAGGGTATCAAATGTTGATGCAGCAATGGCAGCCACCTATGTAACAAAGGCTGTTGCCGGAGGTACAATGACAAGCAATGCTGACAATCTGTGGGTGAAAATGGCACTTACTCCGAGTGAATGGACAAACCAGAACGGAATATCACGTGCTTTCTATCCTGGTGATGGTGGTGCCTGGCAGGGAACGCTTCTCAGCAAAAGGCTTATTGATATGCTGAAAGGCCCCAACACAGCAAGTACTGTTGATGATGATCCAAGACTTATGATCTTTACCGGAGGTATTGTTGAATGGACTGCTGATGCTGTTGTTCCTATCAATCTGGATCCCCTTGCACAGCAGGGTTATCCTAATGGTTATGATGGTACTATGATCAATAATGAATATGGTGGTGGTTCAACTGTAACACCTTATAAGATCTTCTCATCAGTAAACTTCAAGATGATGCAGGACGATGAGCCATACCAGGTCATGAATGCTGCTGAATCAGAATTCCTTAAGGCTGAAGCTCTTCAGAGAGGTATCGGTTCAGGAATCACAGGAACAGTACAGAGTCACTATGAAGCAGGAGTGAAGCTTGCTATGCAGCTTTATGATGTTTATGATGCTTCTCTTGCTGTTACTGATGCACAGGTAAACCAGTATCTTGCACAGCATCCGTTTAATGCAGGAACAGCTCTTGAGCAGATCGGCACACAGATGTGGCTGAGCAAGTTCATGATGTGGTGGGATGCATGGAGTGACTGGAGAAGGACAGGATATCCTGTTCTGACCCCGACCAATTATCCTGGTAATGCAACTGGTGGTACAATCCCGAGAAGATTGATCTATCCGGCTGCTGAAGCTGCAGGTAATCCAAATTATGCAGCCACAGCTACCCAGCCTGACAGGTTGACAACAAAAGTATGGTGGGATGGCGGTGCTGAATAATTGATTCAGATTTTAGCAAATCATCAAATAAGAAAAGCTCCCGGAAACGGGGGCTTTTTTTGTTTTGGCCTCACCCCATTCCGATAGCAATCGGAACCCTCTCCCGGGGGAGAGGGGCTTCTGCCGGCGC
>CAYLYN010000260.1:0-5366 GCA_964387565.1 uncultured Rikenellaceae bacterium
CAGTTTAAAAAGAATCTAAAGAGAATAAAAACTGCATAGTACATCAGGATCTATATAGTTTTACCGGGAAACACCTGCCAGGTGTTTTTCTAAAGCGTCAAAACGGCTTCCTGTGTACTCTGCGGTCTTAAGTATGATTATTCTGCTATATTGCCCTGAAAAAATTGTAATTAATCCTCTCAAGATCCTTCATTTTCGGATAGGCATAATAAATCATTTCCTCCTTCGCTCCTACATAGAATCCTGATGCTATCGTCCTGTATAAAAGTTCTCCCGAAAACACACGGTTCACAGTCTTCATATGTTTCTCATATTCACCTCTAATTATCTCAAGACAATCTCTGAGATGACCGGTATTAGGATATGGAAGATTCTCAGCAGAACCTCCAAGAGGATCAACAGACAACTCACCAAGCTTAAGTTCAACAAAAAACAGTTTAGGCAGGGTTATCGGAGTCGATCCATCAGTAAGCTTTTTCATAAATACCGAAGGAGCCAGGCTGCTTGCTACCATTGGTGTGACCGGACAGAGCTCCTGATACAGATGAAGCTCGTTCTTCGGCTCTCTGGTCTTGTCATATTCCGACCTCTTAAGCTCAAGTACCAGTCCATGATCAGTTGTCAGGTAAAGACTTTTTAAGGAAGATAAAGGCAACATCTCCAGAACTTTGTATACTGAGAGATAAACAGAACTCTTCGGGCTGCCATCTTCCTTTGCAATGCATCTTCTGTTAAGACTCTCCTGGTCTATTAAAGAAATGATCTTTTCAAGGTCAACCTCAAAAAAAATTGCCTGTCCCTTATTTCTTTTTTTTGTGCCTGTGGAGAGATAGAGACCGAAAGCTTCAGGTGGAAGCATCGAAGCAACAAGTGCCTCGGGATTACAGGTAAGATAAATGTACTTGTTCATAGCCGCAAGTTTTAAAAACCGTGATTTCCCTTAATTAAAACTTTGAAAGAACAGAGCTGATTTCTATATCAAATTTACGCTTCTTTTTACAAGAAGTAAAGTAAAAGAGACTATTAATTAACTCTTGCCCTCACCTGTTTTGCATTTTCAGGAATAGTTTTATTACTTTGATGCCAAATAATAATGTTATGCTCCTGATAAACAAAGAAATAATAGAAAGAGCCTGGGAAGACAGATCATTGCTCAACAATGAAGATGTACAGGCTGAGATAAACAAAACCATTGATATGCTTGATAAGGGAGAGATCAGAGTTGCTGAACCTGATGGCGACAAATGGATTGTCAATCAATGGATAAAAAAAGCTGTAATACTCTATTTCCCTTCCAGAAAAATGGAAACATTTGAAGCTGGACCACTGGAATTTCATGATAAGATCCCTCTCAAAAAGAACTACGCTTCCCTTGGAGTAAGGGTTGTACCGCATGCAGTTGCAAGGTATGGTTCATTCCTTGCAAAAGGAGTAATTATGATGCCATCATATGTCAATATAGGTGCGCGCGTTGATGAAGGTACTATGGTCGACACATGGGCTACTGTCGGTTCATGTGCACAGGTTGGCAGAAATGTTCACCTAAGCGGCGGTGTAGGGATCGGCGGGGTTCTTGAACCTGTACAGGCAGCTCCGGTAATTATTGAAGATAACTGTTTTATCGGATCTCGCTGCATAATTGTTGAAGGGGCCCATATAGCCAAAGAAGCTGTACTTGGTGCAAATGTAGTAATAACAAACAGTACAAGGATAATTGATGCTACCAGTGATAAAGGTATTGAATATAAGGGCTATGTACCGCCCCGTTCAGTGGTAATTCCGGGATCATATCTGAAAAAATTTCCTGCAGGTGATTTTTATGTACCATGCGCTCTGATAATTGGTACACGAAAGGAATCAACCGATAAGAAAACCTCTCTGAACGATGCATTGAGAGAATACGGAGTAACGGCATGATATTATCACCATATTCCATATATTCATACATTAATGTCATCCGTTTATCATAAATTTCGATAAATTCAACAAATCAATTGCATTTTATCCGGTTTTTATGTAAATTATACTAATTTTGCAACCAATCCTAATTGATGAAAGGGTATGCCCAAAATTTCAGCGGTCATAATTACGTATAATGAGGAAATGTTCATTGGAAAATGCCTCGAGTCTCTTCAAGGGATTGCTGATGAAATAGTTGTGGTTGATTCATTCTCCACCGATAATACTGAGGAAATCTGCAAAAAATACAATGTAAGATTCGTAAAGCATGCATTTGAAGGTTTTCGTGACCAGAAGAATTATGCCCTCAAACTTGCCACTTACAAGAATATCCTGTCACTTGACGCTGATGAAGCACTGAGCGATAAGCTTCGCGAATCAATACTGGCAATAAAGGATAACTGGAGGTATAACAGCTACGAATTTAACAGGAGGAATAACTATTGCGGAAAATGGATCAAATTTTCCGGCTGGTATCCCGACAGACAGCTGCGGCTTTTTCACGCCGATGATGGCACATGGGGTGAGCTTAACCTTCATGAGAGGTTTATACTGTCAAATGGAGAATCAACAGGGAAACTTGAAGGCGACCTTCTTCACTGGCCATTTACATCTGTTGATGACCATGTGGAAAAAATGGGAAGATATTCAATTATCGGAGCTGAGGAATTCCATAAAGCCGGAAGAAAATCATATTTCTTTACTCCGTATCTGCACGGTTTCTGGGGATTTTTCAGGACTTACATTATTAATGGTGGTTTTCTTGATGGCCGGAACGGATATATGATATGTTCACTTTACGGAAAATCAGCCTTTAATAAATATCAGCATCTAAGGTCACTCAATAAGAAGAAAGAGACTTCTAAAAAATAATTAATGTCATTCGAAGAAGATATCCGCGAAGCTCTGACAGCACTCAGAAGCCATGGAATTATATTATATCCAACTGACACTATTTGGGGGCTGGGATGTGATGCTACAAACCAGGAAGCCGTTGAAAAAATATTCAGAATTAAATCACGCGACGAGAACAAAAGCCTTCTGATACTGGTTAACAGTGAACAGATGCTTGAAAGATATGTCCGTGACATTCCTGAAATAGCTCTTGAACTTCTATCTGTAACTGACGGACCACTTACAATAATATATCCGGACGGCAAAAATCTTGCAAAGGGAGTCTGCAGTGAAGACGGATCTGCAGGTATCAGGGTATGCAGGGATGAATTCTGCAATGAGATGATATCCCGTTTCAGAAAACCAGTGGTCTCAACCTCAGCAAATTTCAGTGGGAAAAAAAGCCCGCAGTTCTTTGACGAGATTGACAGGGAGTTATTTAAATATGTTGATTATGTTGTAAAACATCGTCAGGATGACAGGCGAAAACACTCTGCTTCACCTGTCATTAAACTTAACTCTGACGGGACAATTCAGATCGTGAGAAAATAGTCTATTTTGACCTTACCCTGCCTGATCCTGATACTCTGGCATCTACTTTAGGATTTCCCAGGTATGCTACATTTCCGCTCCCTGAAACATGTGCTTCAAGCGAACCGGTAACATGACACAGACAGCTTCCGCTCCCTGAAATACTTATGTCAGCCATATCCAATTTAACTGACTCCCCTGCATATTTCCCCGATCCGCTGATATTGATATCCCCGTTGCTTACACTCCCGTTACCTTTTAAAACAATATCGCCCGACCCTGAAATACCGCAATCAAGATTCTCTGCCGAAATATCATTTAAATAAATCCTTCCGCTTCCGCTAACTCCAAGCTTCAGTGAACCGGTTTTCAGAGCATCAACTAACTCTGCCTGTCCTGACCCTGAAACAGAAAGTGCCTCAATAGATGGCATTGTTATATTGACTACTACCTTTTTATTATTAAAACTTGACCAGCTGTCTCTTTTAATTACAAGTTTACCATTAGAGATATCAGTATCAATTTCAGAAATGAAATCCCTGTCTCCCTCCAGTACTACTTTATAGTCAGACCCAAGACTAATATAAAGGTACCCTGGAACGCCGAATGAGACTTTCGTAAATCCGGAAAGATTTCTGGTCTCTTTTTCTGTTGACTGTCCGTAAATAAATAGCGTTGACAGCAAAGTCAACAAAAATACCCATGCAACAAATCTGATTTTTTTCATATTAAAATGATTTTGGTTTTTCAAAACACTATCGATATAAAGACTCCCGGAAATAGTATTTGTTGCACCTTCAATGAAAAAGGTTGCGAAAATTTAAATGCTTCAGTTCAGATCTGTGAGTCCTTCAGGGATCTTCATTACAATCTTCTTTCTCTTTTTGTCGAGATTTATAATAAGATTTTCATGAAGTGGTATAAGCATCTCCTTTTTATCGGGTTTAACTATTTTAAGAAGCAGTTGTCCGGGATTCACAACTATCTCTGTAACATTTCCAAGGGGGAGCTTAGCTTCATTACTAACCTCATATCCCGTTAATTCATCAAAATCATCTGAATAATTAATATTTGAATCTTCTGAGGCAATATATACTCTGCAACCTCTGAAGCCGGCAACGGTGGCTTCAGTATTGTAATCATCGAATCGGAGTTTCAGAATATCACTCCCGTTATAAGACCATTCAGATATAAAAAAAGGAACCGGTCTTCCATCTATCTCAATGAAGACCGATTCCATCTGAGGTATCTTTTCAATAAATGAACGCTCCACTCTGACCATAACGGCTCCTTCATAGCCGCTGGTCTTTGTAATTTGTCCCAGTAATATATTGCAATTGTAATTCATCGGATCAACGATCCCTGATTACATGCAGAGTATTTACTCCTGAGGATTCTCCTCAGCAGGGGTTTCTGAAGTTGTTTCGTTTGCTTCCTCCTCAACCGAAGCTGATTCCTGAATATCCTCAACAGGATCACTACCTTCTGCAGCAGCTTCCGAAACCTCTGCAACTAACTTGGCATCAAGTTCTGCCTTCTTCTTTGCAAGTTTTGCAGCCCTGGCTTCATTAATTGATTTTTCCTGCTTCAGACGAGCAGCAACAGAATCTTCGTATGATTTTTCAAGACCAGATTTCTTGGCTTCAATCTTTGCTTCATTCTGTTTCAGCCACTCTTCAAAACGTTTGTTTGCTTCAGCTTCATCAAAAGCACCTTTTCTGACACCTTCAAGGAGGTGTTTCTTCATCAGTACACCTTTATAAGACAGGATAGCCCTACAGGTATCTGTAGGTAATGCGCCATTTTGCAGCCAACCGAGCGCTTTATCGAAATCGAGTTCGATAGTTGCCGGGTTAGTAACCGGATTGTAGGTTCCGATCTTTTCAATATATCTGCCATCCCGTGGCGATCTGCTATCTGCAACCACTATGTGGTAGAAGGCCACTTTCTTGCGGCCTTTTCTAGCTAATCTGATTTTAACT
>CAYLYN010000261.1:0-5310 GCA_964387565.1 uncultured Rikenellaceae bacterium
ATAATTCAATATTGCAGTAAATATCAGACTATTGAAGAATGCAAATCTATATTCTCAAAAAATTTAAAAAAAAGTTTCAGAATATCAACAACATCTAAAAGTGAATAATTATTTATAGATTTAAAAAGCCTATTCAATTTGAAAAATGAGTGATTCCGGATCAGATGTAATTGTTATTGGTGCGGGGATAAGCGGACTGACTTGTGCAGCCCTCCTGGCAAAGAGTGGATTGAATGTTAAGCTGCTGGAACAGCATTACCAGCCCGGAGGATCATGCGGAGCCTTCCGCAGGAATGGGGTTACTTTTGACCAGGGAACAGCAATGCTATATGGCTTTGGCAGCCAGGGATCCAATAATCCTCATCGCTATATAATGAGTGAACTTGAGGAGGAGATAGAAGTAATCAGGCATGATATGCTCTATTGCCTTAAATATGATGGAACCCCGATACACTTCCATTCTGATATGGACTCTTACTTCAAAGAACTTGAGCAGCTGTTCGATAAGGACGAAATGGCCCAGCTTAAGTCATTTTACAGTTACATTGGTCGGCTGTATCATAATGTACTGGTTGCAGAACCGATATGTGTAGCTCCTTCTGAGATACCTCCCAAAAAAGCACTTCAGCTCTTACTTAAAAACCCTGTAAAACAGATAAAAACGTTGGGCTTGCTAAAGAAAAGTGCAGGGGATATTGTTCGTCCCTACATAAAATCAGAAAGGGTAATCAAGTATCTTAATAAACTGACCTCAACATATTGCTATACTATGGTCGATGAAACACCGGCCATCATGGCTGCAACTATGTTTATGGATAACCATTTTGGCGGTGTCTATTATCCTCTGGGCTCCACTCAACAGCTTCCGGGAAAACTGGAAAAAGCTATAGAAAAATTCGGAGGAAGCATGTTTTACCATCACAATGTAAAACAGATACTTTTCGATGGAGAAAGAGTTTGCGGTTTGCTGGCTGACACTCCGAAGGGTGAGGTAAAATATGAAACCGATGCTGTTGTCTACGCCGGAACGGTTTGGGATCTTTATGGTAAACTGATCCCATATGAGATTTCGGATCCTGAAACCAGGGAGTGGGCAAGAAATATCATTCCCACATATCCCAGCCTGGTACTACATTGCCTGGTGGATGATGATGTTATCCCTGAAGGCACGCAACCGATCACGATGCTGGCAGACAACCCTGAAGCCATCGATGAAAAAGAGATTACCCTCTATATTCTCTCACTGGCTGATCCGTCAATTTGTCCTCCTGGCACCCATACTGTTATGGCAATAGGACCCTCACTGAGAGAATGGCCTGCTCCCCGGGATCCTGAATATAGAGGTGTGGCTTATGAAACAGCAAAAAAAGAAGAGACTGAACGGATTCTGACCACCCTGGAAAAACACCTGCCCGGTTTTCGTAAAGCCCTGCTCTACAATACCCTTGCAACACCAGCAACAATTGAACGTTATACCATGAAACCTGGTGGATCGGTTACAGGTCCAAAACACTGTATGGGACAGGAACTTCTAAACAGACCGCATGCAAGAACAAAATGGGAGAACCTTTTCATGTGCGGCGAATCAACAGTAATGGGAACAGGCAGTCCTTCAGTTACCATTTCCGGTGTATCTGCCGCTAATATGGTCTTAAGGCGCCTGGGTAAGAAGGAATATATCTGGCGTAAAGGGATGAAAGACTATGTCAGGGAGTACCGGGCTTCTGATCTGCCGCAACAAAAATCCTCATCCTGTATCAGAGCCAATGCCCTGGAAAACGGAAAGTATCTCAGGCTTCATGACGATGCAAGTCTTTGCCAGTGGTGCGAAGATGCTCCATGCCTCTCTGTTTGCCCGGCTGAGTACGATATCCGGGGTATCCTGAGGAGGATCGAGGTAGGAAACTACAAGGGCGCATACTCTGCTCTTACCGGAAAAAATATTAAAAAGAAATCAGATAATATTAATTGTCCTGGCTGCCAGGCTCTATGTTATGAAGCATGTAAAGGGAAAAGTGGAGAAGTTCCGCCTGTGAAAATAAAAAATATATTTCTCAGCCTTGACAGCCTGCTTAAAAATGAGATGGATAATGAAAAATCGTCCAGACTGAAAAATACTGGCAATCCTGTTTACAGGGGTTCTGCTTAAATATTTTGAGTGGACATCCCTGTTTCTTATTAATATTCCAATTGTAATTGTTTTGATTGCAGCAAGTTCAAGATACCTGCCTCAGACCAGGGTGCAGGAGTCGGGGCTTTTCGACTGGAAGGGACTATTAACCCTTGCCCTCCTTCTGGCTTCCTTTACATACGGTATAAATAACCTGGAATCAGAAAATTTCCTTCAGAGCCTGCTTTCAGTAAAAGTATTCCCTTTTCTGATGGCATCGCTTACCCTTCTTGTAATAAACTTCTTTATTGAGCGAAGTGCCGGGAATCCTGTAATTAAACTCACCTACCTTCAAAACAGGCAGTTTGTGCTGGCCGGTACGATTGCAGTGGCAACAGCATTTTCCTGAAGAGTCATGAGCAGGAGCTCGCTGATTCCATTGACTTCTTCAGGACAGAATACACCGACTCCCTCTACCCTTCCGTCACCTCCCTGATGACACGCAGCCAGTTCAGGCCAAGGATCTTTTTGATCCGCTGATCGCTGTATCCAAGCTTTTGCATAGCAATGGTAAGCTGAGGAAAATCACTGATGTCTTTAATTTCTCGCGGCAGTTCAGGACCACCATCAAAATCGGAACCCAGGGCAATGTGGTCTTCGCCAACTAATCTGACTCCATAGTCGATCACTTTAGCAAGCTGATCTGTATGCATCCAGTACTCATCAGGGATGGTTCCTTTGAAATTCAGCGGAACCTCCAGAGCCAGTTGCCTGTCAATCTCTTCAATTGTCTGCATGTTAGATCGCGGTTCATAGGAGCGTTGTGTGGTACTAATTGGTAATGTCTCATTAGTAGTAGCATTTGATTTCTGCCATGCGTAGTATTTTGGATTGTTAAAGAGGCTTCCGAACTGAACGCCAATCACCCCGCCTTTTGATGCGAGAGCCTTTGCCGCCGCGTCAGTAATACAACGGGGATGATTTACTATGTTGTAAAAACCTCCATGACTATATATTACAGGATGGTTACTTGCCTCAACAGTTTGCAGGATGGCGGCATCAGATGCATGGGCAATGTTAATGACCATTCCAAGACTATTCATTTCGGCGATGATCTTTTTTCCGAGCTCGTTAATTCCATCCCAATAGCTGTTATCACTGCAGGCATCAATAAAAGCAGTGGAGGTATTATGTGCGGGAAGCTGCAATGATCTGAGTCCTAAACGATAAAGTGCCCGGAGAAGATTTATATCTCCGTTAAGGTCAAAACCCCCTTCCAGGTCAAGAAATGCCGCTATTTTTCCTTTCTTATTTATGCGTTCAATATCAGAAGCCGTTAGCGCGAGCTCAATTATCGAATCATTCTTCCTGATCTGGTCCAGAGCTAGGTTCACTACCCGAAAGGTGTTTTTTGTCTCGAACCTCCCGGGATAATAGTGTTCAGGAGTGTATACTGAGAAGAACATAGCATCCACACCACCTTCCTTTGCTCTTGGAAGATCAACGGTTCCATCAGGATAACGCTGGCCGATATCAGTATTCTTCAACAGCTCACGGGTCATTACATGTACATGTCCGTCCATTACGAATGAATCCCGGTGCAGGGCAGGCATAGGCTTATTCTGAGGATCCGGGAGAAGACTATCTCCGTAAACAGAAGAGGCTAACAGTGATTGTATCGGATAAACACTGCCGGCAACAGGCAGAAGTGTTAAGCTTTTAATGAGATCTCTGCGTTTCATTATTTCCAGGTCTAATTATCAAATCCTCGTATGTAAGGTACATTGGGTGGTCGTTCACCCCTGTTAAACTGTGGTCCCCTGGTCGGGCGGTAGGTCATGTTCATGAACGGCGTCTCGATGTGGCGTCCGATCGCAGAGTAACGACCATTCTCCCAGTTTGATTCCATGTAGTGGTTTACAATCCCGGTAGAGAGAAGCAGTCGTTCTGCATTGTATGGTTCCTCCCCGGTCACCATCATCTCGGTAATCCAGTGTGGCTGGGCGTTTGAGGCATGGTACTGTGAAAAGGGACCTGGCCACTCAAGCATCGAGATAATCGCCGGTTCTTTACGCCCTTCGATTTCTCCGGCATAGGTCCATCCTACACCACGGCCTGAAATTACAGCTGCCCTGGTTCCGTCATTATACTCCACTATGCAGACGTTTGCCCGGTCGTTGTCCTGAAAGACTCCCGGCTTCATGTCAAAACTTTTCGCCACTGCATCAAGCAGTTTTCCGGCCCACGGATTGCTTTCAACCCACTTCCATGTTTCCGGTCCCCTGACAGACTGCACCGACCTCACACCTGTCTCTCCGCCCCTTCGTCGTTCCACAAAGGCCTGGAGCACATCGATACAATGAAAAATGGCCCCTTCATCTGAAGCTCCTCCAATTACTACCGATGACTTTATGGGTGTATCATTTTCCAGTTCTGTCTCGGGTTTGCGATAATAGACCGGTATGGAAGACCCCCCGGTCAAAGGAAAGCCAAGCTCACGGGATTTATCAAACATCCATTTGGCGTCGTCCCAGTTGTAGGAGAGGTGCTTGTCGTTAAAGACAGGAACCGAGCGCTTACTCTGCTCAAAAATCCTGATAACCTGCTGGTAGATCCACCAGCGGGGAAGAAGCCAGTGCCCTTTCAGATCGGTTGGATATTCCCCATGTTCACCCACAATTACAACACCATCAACTGCAAGTTCTTTCCCTCCAAGCGTCACGGCTTCACCTGCTGTCTTAAAGATAGGAATGCCTTTCGATTTGCATATTTTCTGACCTAGCTCGCTTTCCTTAAACTGATGGATATAAACAGACACAACCTCAACTCGTGAAGGAGTATGTGCACCCTGCCACCAGTAACCATCCAGCAGCTTGGTTATGATCCAGTCTGCATGCGATCGTGTAGCAGCCCAGTAAGTGACCAGACAGGCAATTCGAGGTCGTTTTTGAGCAGTTGGAGAAACCTCACCGGCTGCTATACCGGTCAAAGCTGCCAAACCTGCCATACCGGTTATTCCGAGCATTTCACGCCGTGTATAGGAGACCGGAAACGAACCTGGCTCTCTGACTGCTGTTTCTCTCTTTTTCTTTGCCATAGTGTTTGAAATTTTTGTTTTCAGGAATGAATTTGCTGACCTGTAATTTGATATAAATCTACATAATTAAATCAAATTGTATGAACTCCAGGGCAAGCTCCGG
>CAYLYN010000262.1:0-5299 GCA_964387565.1 uncultured Rikenellaceae bacterium
TGAAGTTCTTAAGAATGATGACAGGAATACTGATGCTTATATTATGAGGAGCAGGGTTTATAAGAAAAACCTCGACTATCCAAATGCAATCAACGATATTTCAAAGATTATTCTGATTGACGCGGAAAATGCAAATTTCTATAAGATACGTGGTACCTATTACCAGGAGTTTAATCAACATACAAATGCCATTGCAGACTTCTCAAAATATATAGCTCTCAATGCCCAGGACCCTGAAGTATATTTCCTGAGGGCCAGGTCGTATGAGGAGATTATGAACCTGGAGAAAGCTATGGAGGATTATTCCAAAATAACTGTTCTTTCTGAAGATGATCCAAAAGCCAGAAGGATGCTTAAGGATGCCGAACTGAGGCTTTATGAGCTTAACAGGGAAAAAGTTGCGCCTGAAATAGCCCTCGTGAGCCCTCTGCCTGTCAATGACACAATTGAAATCAGGGGCGATAAACCTGCAATGCTTCTTTCCGGTAAGATCAAGGACAAGAGCAAGCTAAAAATGGTAACAATAAATAATGGTCCGATATCTGTTGCTCCCGGTAAAAATGGTGAGAATGAATTCCTGTCGAATATTGATGTATCAGGAATTGATAAGATTACCATTGTGGCAAAAGATGACTATGACAATGAAAAAACACTGGTATACCCTATTAAGAGGACAGAAATAATTCCGCCATCAATTGCCATTGTAGCTCCTTATACCACTGAGGATGGCCAGGTATATCTTGATTCCTCCACACCGAATATTGCCATCCAGGGTAAAATAACCGATGACAGTCAGATCAAATCGATAACTATTGGAGATGTGACGGCAAGCTACAGGCGCGATGAGATGAACCCGGCCTTCACAGCCATTCTCGATGTTTCCAACATGAATAAGTTTACTGTTATAGCTGAAGATATTTATGGTAACCGTCAGGAAACACAGTTTACATTAAACAGGGAAGGAGCTGAAATTGCTGCAGGGAACCCGATGGGTAAAACATGGGTCGTATTTGTTGAGAACTCAAGCTACGAAACATTTGCCAGCCTTGACGGACCTATTAAAGATGTAGCAACTATTCAGAGAGCTCTTGCCAATTATCAGATTCATAACATCATACATAAAAAAGACATGACCAAGGCTGAAATGGAAAGGTATTTCAGCATTGAATTGAGGGACCTTGTTAAGAAAAACCAGGTTAAGTCGCTGATGGTATGGTATGCGGGTCATGGTAAATTCATCAATGATGTAGGCTACTGGATACCTGTTGATGCCAAAAGAGATGATGAGTTCACATATTTTAATATCAACGGTCTGAAGGCCGGTCTTCAGGGTTACGGAGATGTAGTGGTTCATACCCTGGTGGTTTCCGATGCGTGTGAATCCGGACCAGGTTTCTACACAGCCATGCGATCAGCAAATGATGAACCTACATGTGATAATAGCCTTGTTGCAGGGGCAAAATCAGCTCAGGTATTCTCTTCAGCAGGATATGAGCTTGCTGTAGATAATTCAAAGTTCACCTCAACATTTGCCAATACACTTCTAAACAACAAAAATGCATGTATCCCTATAGAATCAATTGTTAAATCAGTAACTGCAGCAGTTGCAACAGAGACAGGTCAGAAACCTAAGTTTGGAAAGATTCAGGGACTGGAAGACATGAACGGAACATTCTTCTTTATTGCTAAATAAAACTATATGTCAGACATAAAACTAACCAGGCGCCAGGCAAAAAGTATTGCCTGGCTTGTCCTGTTTTATGCTTTTGCTGTACTTCCGGCATTGGCCCAGGACTATTTTTTTGATAATTACGGTATCAAACAGGGTTTAAGCGAACAGAAGGTTTATACTCTTCTGCAGGATTCAAAAGACTATATCTGGCTTGGGACTGCTAATGGCCTTTCAAGATTTGATGGAAAAAAGTTCGAGAATTTTACATCCCGTGACAGTCTTTCACAAAGCGGTGTGAGATCAATTTTTGAAGACTCAAACGGGGATATATGGTTCGGACATCTGTATGGAGGAATTACACGTTTCAATGGTACTATCTTTGAAAAGGTGGCATTCGACTCCCTTTCTCTTAAAGGAGATATAACTGCAATTACACAGACAGGAGATAAGATATGGTTCGCATCAGCCGGAGACGGTGCGTTGCGCGCCGATTTCCCCGTTAAGGATATTAAAAAGATCAGGGTCAGGCAATATAAGGGGAAGGAGGGTCTGAGCGACCAGATATTCGGGGCAACCATCAACAATGACAGTTCACTTATTTATGTGGCTGACTATGGAATGAGGCGTTATAATAAAGAAGAGGATAAGTTCGATAACTACAGGATGCCTCATATGACAACTTATTTTAATGCAACTTGCCTGAAAGAAGACAGGAAAGGCAACATCTGGTTCGGTACATATAACGGCGGCGTCTATAAATATATAATGTCAGAAAGCAGGATGGAAGTCATTGACCTTATTAGAGCCGGAGCTGCCAGTAACTGGGTTTCCTGCTTTGAAGAGGACAGACACGGAAGAATGTGGGTCGGTACTTTCGATGGGGGAGTAGTGTTGTTTGATAATGATAAGATCAAGGTATTCAATGAGAAGAATGGATTTATTCCTACCAGGATCTATGACATTATGGAGGATGTTGAAGGTAATATCCTTATTGCTGATCAGAATAACGGCTTAACTATATATAAGGGAGATGCTTTTGTTACTTATAATAAAAAGGAATTTCTCCCTCATCCCAGTGTAAATGCAATTTATGAAGATAAAACAGGGGCAGTCTGGTTTGGAACTATTGATGGTATATCACGTTTCATACCAGGTTCACCAACCCCACCGGTTATTTATGATGAAAAAAACAGCCTGATATTCAAGGATATAAGATTCTTTCGGGAAGACGCGGAGGGAAATATATGGATAGGTGCTAATGCCGGAGGAGTTATGATGTTTAACATGAAAACATCAAGATTTGAATCTCAGCCTGAGATTAATTCAGCACTCTATACCGGGGGACAGGTAAAAGCGCTTGAAATTGACAGGAAGAATAATCTGTGGATAGGAACTGTTGATGGAGTTACCGTAGGGACCATCGGACAGCAGAACTTCAGGAGATATAACTACCTCGACAGCCTGATAATCAAAACAATAACCTGTCTCTATTGCGACAAGAACGGAGATATGTGGATTGGCACTGAAAGCATGGGAGGAAAAGCCGGTCTCTTGAAATACACATCAGATAAAGATCTGTTTAAAAGAGTGTCAGTGCTTACAGGGACTATACCCAAGGCAATGGTAATGGACAGTAAAGGAATTCTCTGGATAGGCACAAGCGAAGGATTAATTGGTTACAGAAATGATTCAATTTTATTTACTGTCAGCCAGAGTGACGGTCTGCTTTCGAATAACATAAACCTTCTTGCTACAGGAGAAGACGGTAGTATTTTTATCGGAACCAACTCAGGACTTAACAGGTATATACCTGAAACTCAACAGATATTTTCCTATACTGAAAGAAACGGTTTCCCGGGTATTGAGACAAAGCAACATGCAGTTTTTAAATCGCAGCAAGGTGCGCTATGGTTCGGAACAGCCAATGGTGCCACAAGGCTTAATCCTGAAAAGACTTCTACTGAATCACTGGAACCTCTTACACATATTATGAGTATGAGAGTTAACTATGAACCACGGGAGATGGAAGCAGGTATGAAGCTCAGCTATAATGAAAAATCTGTTCTTTTTAACTATTACAGCATATGCCTCACAAACCCTGAAGTTGTCAGATATAAAGTAAAACTGGAGGGCGCCGATGATGACTGGAGACCCGTAACTGATCAGACCCAGGCCATTTACTCGGGTCTCTCGCCAGGCAGATACACATTCATGGTTCTTGCCAATAACAGCCAGGGCATCTGGAATAAAGCACCTGTAACATACTCATTTATTATTAAACCTCCATTCTATCTTACCTGGTGGTTCATCCTTATTTCAGTGATACTTATCCTTGTAATTATTGTTGCTTATATCAAGATCAGGGAGCAGAATCTCATTAAAGAGAAAATGATACTTGAGGAAAAGGTAAGGGAAAGGACTGCTGAGGTTGTTCAGAAGAGTCTCATTATTGAGGAGAAAAACAGGGATATAACTGCAAGTATCAGGTATGCTGAAAGGATTCAGAGAGCCATGCTCCCCAAGGAAGAGGCATTTCGTGATACTTTTGTTCTCTTCCTTCCAAAGGATATTGTGAGCGGAGATTTTTACTGGATGCACGATAACGGTGACAGGCTTTTCTTTGCTGCTGTTGACTGTACGGGTCATGGTGTGCCGGGAGCTTTCATGTCAATAATCGGACATAATTCACTCAGTAAAGTAGTCAGGGAATATGGACTTACTCGTCCGGCTGCCATTCTTGACCAGCTAAACATTGAGGTGATGAAAGCTTTATTACAGCGTCATGAAAAGGCAATTATGGATGGAATGGATCTGGCTTTGATTGCCATTGAGCCAAAGACAGGAAAGGTTGAATATGCCGGAGCCTATAATCCTTTATATGTTGTGAGGAAGGGAGAAGTAATCACTTATAAAGGTGACAGGTTCCCGATAGGAATGACAACGATGGAGGAGAAAAAGACATTTACAAACCAGCTGGTAGACGCTCAGCCCGGTGATATGTTATATATGTGTTCCGATGGTTATGCTGACCAGTTCGGTTCAGAAGAAGTCAAGAAATATAAATCGAACAATGTTAAGAAGCTGTTGTCGGAAATATGGAATCTTCCTGTAATGGAGCAGAAAGCACGGCTTGAGAAGGAGATTATGTCCTGGAAAGGAGATCTTGAACAGGTTGATGATATTCTGTTTATAGGAACTAAAATACCTGAAGATTAGATTTTTGCTATACTTCTCGGATCATGGATCCAGGGCTCATTCAATGACAGATATTTCATAACTTCCGAAGGGGTGGAAGCAACCTGCCACATACCTTTATGTTCGAATCTGAGGAACTGACCTTTAATCATATGGTCGAGGAATTCAATCAGGGAATTATAAAAGTCAAGAGTATTAAGTATAATAATTGACCCTTTAAATAAGCCAAGCTGCTTAAGAGTTATTGCTTCTGTAAGTTCTTCAAGGGTTCCTACTCCTCCGGGCAATGCAACTACAGCATCAGCAAGAGCAAACATCTTCTTTTTTCTTTCCCCCATATCCGGGGTAATGATCATTTCAGTCACACCCCTGTGATCCCACCCTTCATCCTTCATAAAACCGGGGATTACTCCGATAATCGTTCCATTGTTA
>CAYLYN010000263.1:0-5244 GCA_964387565.1 uncultured Rikenellaceae bacterium
CAGATGCTCTGCTTAAAAGGAAAGAGTACCGTAAGCCTTATGTGGTGCCTGAGAATGTCTGAAAATTTAGCCCCCGCCCCTGCAAGGCAGGGGCTGCCCCCTAAAGGGGGCTAAAAGCTGGTTATTAATTATATATGTTACTAATATGTAGTGTTTTAACCCCCCTTCAGGGGGGCAGGGGGGCAAAAATAACCGGCTGAAATGACCGTCAGGGAATTAAAAAAAATCAGGTATGACTAAAGAGCAAACCGGCTACTACCGTTACCGCATTCTCGCCCTGGTCTTTATGGCCACCACTATTAACTATTTCGACAGGAGTATAATCGGCGTTATGGCCCCGACATTGCAGAAGCTTTTCAGCTGGACCAATTCGGATTATGCAGCTATTATGGTCTCTTTCAAGATAGCTTATGGCATTGGTCTCCTGTTTATGGGCGGAATAATAGACAGATTTGGCACCAGGGCAGGATATACTCTTTCAATTGCAATCTGGAGCCTCTTCGGGATGCTTCATGCCGCTGTCAGACCTGCTTTCAGCCTGGTGGGATTTATTGTAGCACGTTTCGGACTTGGAATTGGTGAGTCAGGCAATTTTCCTGCTGCTATCAAAACTGTTGCCGAATGGTTTCCAAAAAAAGACAGGGCATTCGCAACAGGTATTTTTGATGCCTCGACAAGCGTTGGTGCAATCCTGGCTCCCTTTATCGTGGGAGCAATTGTTTCAGTTGACGGAAAAAACTGGCAGATACCATTTTTATTTACAGGAGTATTAAGCTCGTTATGGATTTTTTTGTGGTTAAGGACATATCAGAAGCCTGAATTTCATCCACGACTTTCTAAAGCAGAGCTGAATTATATCAACAGTGATTCAGAGGAAGAGAATACTGAAAGAATACCCTGGATGAAATTGTTGCCAAAAAAAGAGACCTGGGCTTTTGCACTTACGACAATAACGGACGGAGTATGGTGGTTCTACCTTTTCTGGGGAGCAAAATTCCTTGCTGAACAATTCAGTGTTGATATAAAAAATATAGGATTGCCCTTCCTGATTATTTTTATTATGGCTGATGCAGGGAGCCTTCTGGGGGGATTTGCATCGGGTGCACTTATAAAAAGAGGATGGTCAGTAAACAGATCACGTAAAACTACTTTACTGGTAAATGCAATAATTATTCTGCCGGTAATTTTTGTTCCTGTTATTGCCAGTAAATGGCTTGCGGTATTTCTTATTGGCCTTGGAGCTGCCGGCCATCAGTCCTGGTCAATAAACAGCTATACCCTCGTTCCTGATGTTTTTCCGAAAAAGGCAACTGCATCTGTAATAGGGATAGGCAAAATGGTAGGAGTTGCAGTTGCCATTATTGCCGACCTCGCACTTGGTGCGGTTTTGGATACTGCTGATAACTCCGGGTATTTCTGGGCCTTTGTAATTGCGGGTCTCTCCTATATCAGCATTCTGGGATTTGTGCATCTGCTTATGCCAAAGATGACACCACTCGATGATAATCTGAACTATATAAATAAATAAAACTTTTATCATGGCAGACAAAAATTTATCACGCAGAAGCTTCATAGGTAAGACAACAGCTGCAATGGCAGGTGCTGCTCTTGCCTCGGGTTCTTCATCGCTCAGTGCGGCCTCCTACGAAAGGGTAAAAGGTGCTAATGACAGGATTAATATCGGATTTCTTGGGTGTGGCGCAAGGGGTAATGGCCATCAGAATATGGTGAAAATGTCCGAGAAAGATAAAAATCTTGGTGTTGTTGCTGTATGTGATATATGGAAAAATAACCGGGAAAAAGCTGCATTATCCTGCAAAAAGCTGTTCGGAGCTGAGCCAAAGCAGTTCAAATATTCTGAAGAGATGTTGAATATGCCGGAGCTTGATGCAGTTATGATTGCCACCGGCGATCATCAGCATGCAAAGATCCTTGCAGAGGTGGTAAAGGCAAAGAAGGATTGTTATTGTGAGAAGCCGATGGCCACCGATCTGGCTGATGCAAAGCTGGCCAGGGATGCTGTGCTTTCATCAAAGCAGGTAGTACAGATGGGATCGCAATGGGTAAGTGATCCCATGCAGATAAAAGTACGTGAAATAATACGTTCAGGGAAGCTTGGTCAGATTACAAAGATAGAACAGGTATGGAATGATAATAATCCCAGGTGGCATGTTCCTGATGATCCTGATGTGGCAGCAATACGTGAAGCTGATACTGACTGGGTAAGATGGCTCCTCGGGAAACCTTATGTACCGTTCGATCCATGGAAATATTTTGAGTTCAGAATATTCAGGGACTATTCGGGAGGGATTACATCACAATGGATGAGTCACGGGGTTGGTCTTGTACATTTTTATACCGATACTGCTATCCCTGACTCGATGGTTGCAAACGGAGGGATATTCGGATGGCCTGATATCAGGCAGAATCCGGATACATTCCAGGCTCTTGCCACATATGATGAAAAAAAGTTTCTTTATTCCTATACTTCGAACTATGCCAATAAGTTTGGGGATTATACATGTATCAGGGGTAAGGAAGGTACCCTCTTTGCACATGGAGGAGAAGGAAGTCCTAGATGGTTCTTTATCCCTGAGCACCAGGACCTGCCGGGAGGATTTGACTTTTATGAAGGTATTAAAGAGGCTGTAAAAAATAAGAAAGCAGAGATTGTAACAACCATGGAATACGGAATGAAAATGGGTCCGGTCAGCCTGAGTGACGACAGCAAATACCACCTCGATAACTGGGTTGATTGCATGCGTGACAGAAGCAAAGTTCCCAATGGTCATATTCATACCGGTTTCTGGCATTCTGTTGCAAGCATAATGGCTACACAAGCCTACAGGGAAGGCAGAAAACTATATTGGGACAGGACAAAGGAAGAAATTACAGACCATCCTGTCAGCTGATTTGTAATTTGCAGGCGCGGATTTAGAGAAGCGCAATCCGTGCCTGGATTATGACCTTTGAGGCAAATATTTAAAGTGATATTCTTTAAGATAAATTATTAAGTGTAAAAAGTACACTATATGAAACCCACATGATTGAACAAAACCACAAACACGTATAAAAATAATCTTTAATCATGTGCGGTTCCATCATACCATTAAAATCAAAATTATATTATGATGAATAAAAAAATATTAATTCTTGGAGCAGGCGTAATCCTGTCACTATGCAGATGCGGAACAGGAAGCAATGAACCTGACATGTCAACACCCCCGTTCATAATCGATTCTCATATGCATTATGAAGCCACTGATGAGTGGGAGAGGTCTTTTCTCGATATTTATGGCAGGCACAATGCCATGGCCTGTCTGCTAATGGATATGGAAGATCTCGACCGGGGTATTATCTTTGCTGAAGCACATCCTGAAAGAGTCATCCCTTATGCAGCCATTGACATTGACAGTCCAACGGTCGTTGAAGATATTTTAAAGGTTCATGAAATGGGATTCAGGGGGCTTGGAGAGCTTTTTGCGAAAGGCCGGAAGGATTATAATGACCCGAAATATGATACGATCTGGTCACTTGCCGGGAAGCTGGGTATGCCTGTTGCTCCTCACACAGGTATCCTTGCAGATGGATCAATGTCAACTATGAGACCCGCCTATCTTGCTGATATTGCATCAAGGCATCCTGATCTTTTCATTCATGCGGCACATTTTGGAAATCCATGGTATGAGGAAGCAGCTGAAGCTACAAGAAGGAATAAAAACCTCTATTTCGACCTTTCAGGTTCTTCGCTTATCAAGAAAGAGGATGATCCCGGCTACTGGGACCAGTGGCTGTGGTGGACCAAAGCGTTAGGGAAAGCACATATACCAAAGGATGCCGTCCCAGCCTGGGAGAAGATCCTTTTTGCCACTGATGAAGGTCCTGATGCACTTGAGGAAAATATCAGGCGTTTCAACAAGGCACTTAATGCCTGTAATGTTTCGGATGAAACCAGGGCAAAATGTTATGGACTGACAATCGCGGGAGTACTTGGGATTGAAGTGAAGAATTGATAACCCCAAAGGACTGCCCCCCAACCCCCCTGAAGGGGGGCTAATACTGTACTGAATTACGCCCCCTTTAAGGGGCAGCCACGCAAAGCGTGGCAGGGGCAAGTATCTGTTTATAAAGATATAATTACGTAAATGAAAATCTGGAACTTTGGTATAATTGGAGCCGGTCTCATCGCGGACTTTCATGCAAGAGCTATTGAAAGCCTGCCGAATGCCAGACTTGTGGGAATATGTGGTACGAATTCCCTTAAGGTCAAATCACTTTCTGAAAAATACAAATGCAGGGCTTTCGCTGATTGCAGTGAACTGCTGGATTCTTCCGGTATAGATATTGTTACAATTGCTACACCAAGCGGTGCCCATATGGAGCCGACAATAAGTGCCGCAAAGCGGGGGAAACATGTTCTGTGTGAAAAGCCGCTTGAAGTATCTCTTGAAAGGATAGACAGGATGATTGCTGCTCATCAGAAAGCAGGAACTTCCCTTGGAGGAATATTCAATTACAGGTTTCATGATACTGTCAAACATGTAAAGGAGGCAGTTGATTCAGGCCGGTTAGGAAAGATAACCTGTGCCTCGGTTTTTGTCCCTTGGTGGAGACCTGAAAGCTATTACAGTGAGAGCTGGCATGGCACCCTGAAGCTGGATGGCGGAGGTGCCCTGATCAACCAGTCAATACATATGGTAGATATTCTTCAGTATCTTATGGGACCTGTTGAATCACTTCAAGCTTATACTGCAACCCTGGCTCATAACATTGAAGCTGAAGATACTGCTGTTAGCATACTCAGGTTCAGATCCGGATCCCTGGGGATGATCTATGGTTCTACAGCTTCCTTCCCGGGACAATACCGAAGGCTCGAAATAACGGGGACTAAAGGGACAATTATTCAGGAAGATAACAGCTTCCGGGTTTGGCATTTTGAAGAGGAAAAGGAAGCTGATAAGAAAATCCTGTCACTATTTGGCAGGATTGAAGGAGGAGGAGGAGTATCTGATCCTGGGGCAATTCCTTTTGAACCTCATGCAAGAAACATTGCAGCATTTATAGATTCAATAGAATATGGAACTCCTTTTGAAATAAGCGGCTCAGAAGCCAGGAAAGCAGTGGAGATTATACTTGCAATATACGAATCGGCATCTCAGTAGAAGGCTCTGTTTTGAATAACAGGGGCTTGTCTTATTCTTTCTGAATTTTTTTCCGAACATAAGAGATTAAGAGGGATTCAAT
>CAYLYN010000264.1:0-5164 GCA_964387565.1 uncultured Rikenellaceae bacterium
AACTAATCAACCACCCCGTCCCGCTCTGTTGCCAGAGCGGGCCACCCCTCCTTCCAAAGGAGGGGAAACTTATTCCTATTCGGATTAATAATAACTGGTTTAGTTTAACAGTCTTTACACCAGTTTCTTATATTTGATCCTTACAGGCGTGGTATCTGCTACTCTACGTTTGTAATTCTCTTCATAATCAGAGTAATTACCTTCAAACCATACGACTTTTGAATCGCCTTCGAAAGCCAGCATATGAGTTGTTACCCTGTCGAGGAACCATCTGTCGTGTGAGATTATTACAGCACAGCCGGCAAAATTTTCCAGACCTTCTTCCAGGGCACGAAGAGTATTTACATCAATATCATTGGTAGGTTCGTCGAGGAGCAGGACATTTGCCCCTGATTTAAGGGTAAGAGCCAGGTGGAGCCTGTTTCTCTCCCCGCCCGACAGTACTCCGCATTTTTTCTCCTGGTCGGCTCCTGTGAAGTTAAAACGCGCCACATAAGCCCTGGCATTTACAAGCCTGTTTCCAACCATTACATCCTGCTGACCTCCGGAAATAACTTCATATACTGTCTTTGCAGGGTTAATTGCAGCATGAGCCTGATCAACATAACCCAGGACTACCGTCTCTCCAGTTGCAAAGGTGCCCCGGGTAGCTTTTTCCTGCTCCATTATCATCCTGAACAATGTGGTCTTCCCGGCGCCGTTTGGTCCGATAACACCTACAATTCCGTTGGGCGGCAGGCTGAAATCAAGATTTTCAAAAAGAATCTTATCATCAAATGCCTTTGTAACTGATTTTGCTTCAATAACTTTATCCCCTAACCTTGGTCCATTGGGAATAAATATCTCCAGCTTCTCCTCCTTCTGTTTTACATCCTGGTTGAGGAGATTCTCATAGGCTCCGAGTCTTGCTTTCGATTTTGCATGACGGGCTTTTGGAGACATCCTGACCCATTCAAGTTCCCTCTCGAGGATCTTCCTTCGTTTTACATTTCCTTTCTCCTCAATCTCAAGTCTTTTGGCTTTCTGTTCCAGCCATGATGAATAATTACCTTTCCATGGAATACCTTCACCACGGTCAAGTTCAAGGATCCAGCCGGCTACATTGTCAAGGAAATACCTGTCGTGTGTGATACAAATAACAGTACCGTGATACTGTTTCAGGGTGGTCTCAAGCCACTGAACCGACTCAGCATCGAGGTGGTTTGTTGGTTCATCAAGCAACAGGATATCAGGTTGTTTAAGAAGAAGCCTGCACAGGGCAACTCTTCTTCTTTCACCACCTGAAAGAACATTTACAGATACATTCCCTTCAGGGCATCTGAGAGCATCCATTGCCCTGTCGAGCTTATGCTCAATATTCCATCCGTCGTGATATTCAATCTTTTCCTGCAGTACTGCCTGCCGATCCATCAGTTGCTGCATCTTATCCGGATTTTCATATACCTCCGGTTCTCCGAAACTATTATTTATCTTTTCATACTCCTGGATTATGTCCATGATCTCTTTAACTCCCTCCTCGACAATCTCCCTTACTGTACGCTTCTCATCAAGCAATGGATCCTGTGAAAGGTGTCCGACAGAATAGCCCGGCAGAAAGGTAACTTCACCCTGGTACTCTTTTTCAAGTCCGGCAATTATTCTGAGAAGGGTTGACTTTCCTGATCCGTTCAGTCCAATAATACCAATCTTAGCTCCAAGGAAGAATGAAAGAGAGATATCTTTAAGCACCTGTCTGTGAGGAGGAAATGTTTTCCCCACCTTATACATTGAGAAAATAATCTTATTGTCATCAGCCATCGGAATCTGTTTTAATCTACCGGCAAAAATAAGATGAAAAGAGATGTGACCGGTATTTTATTTAAAAATTTACATCACAAGCGGGAAATCATGACCAATTGAAAAGGTACTTGGAAACTGCCGGTGTCTTATAAGTCTGTACGATAATTCCGGAACCTGGTCATCGATATATGATTTGATCTCATAAACAGTGATCTTTGAATCTGCAGGAGCCCCGTCAGCTTTTCCGCTCAGTGCCTGGAGCAGCACATAGGTAAATACGCCATGTTTCAGGCTGGTAATTTCTGCTGACTGCTGCTGACTTTCGGAAGAGGCCATGACGTGAATGCCGGAACTCCTTGAGAGCTGAGCAAGAGCCTTCTCTTCTGCGCCGCCCCTCATAGCAAGCATCTCAACTGAGCTTCCCGAATGGCAGGCATCAACAAAAACTACCTGCTTCAAGGCAGGAAGCTGTTTCAACTTTTCCTGCAGTTCAACTACATAAAGGGCATCACTAAGCTTTTCCTTCTGGTATAGCCCTGTAACTTCGGGTGTAATAAAATAGAATCCGTTATCAACCACACTTCCATGCCCCGCATAAAAGAAAACAAATACATCTTCTTTTCTTATTCCTGTGCTTATTTTATCGAGAGTACTTAATATTGAAGACTTGGACGCATCTTTGTCCAGCAGGGTAAATGTGTAGACATTCCTGAACATTTTCCGGCTGCCTGCTGCCACTGAATCTGAGAAAGCTTCAGCGTCAGTTCTGGCATATGTCAGATTCATGCTTTCATTTTCATATTTGTTAATTCCAATGCTCAGTATATAGCAATCAGCTGTTTTTTGCATTCCGCTGTATTTTACTGAAAGTGAAGCAGGAACTGATTCCACATCTCCGTTGCTGAAAGCGGTTACCACAATTTCGTTCTCCCCTGGTACAAGATTCAGTTCAAAAGTTTTCATTGTATTTTGCCCGGCCCTGCTCATTCTTTTCAGGTCAGAATAGTCAATATCCTGTACCTTACCGTTCTGTAATACCCTGAATTCCTTTACACCGCCACCATTATTTGTGACCCTGACCATAAATGAGGTAATTGGTTTATCAGATACTGATCCCGGTTCCGGCAGCACAAACTCGATAGACGGAGGAGGGAACTTTTCAATTGTCTGCATTACATTCTGCCTGAAAACAACCTGCCCTGAACCCATTAATTCTGAATAAAGGCCCGGCCTGTAGAACTCATTGAAAAACTGGTTTATCGAATAGATCTCTGTCCCTTTTACAAATGATATTGAGCTGAATGCACCCTCTGATGCATCAAAATAACCTTCAGGATTCCTGATAAACCAGTCATTCTCATTTATAAAGACTATTGAAACTATCTCTTTTGTACTTTCCCGGTTCCATACCCTGATTGATCCGTCCCGGCTTCCTGAAATTAGATATTTAAGGTCAGGTGTGATATTTATATCTCCCACCCCTCCTGTATGCCCTTTGAATTCTGATATAAGAGAACCGTTCTTTGAGTCCCATAACCTGATCAGGAAATCATCTCCGCCGCTGATGATGTAATCACCTGTCGGATCAAACTTTGCACAATATACTCCGCCGTTATGAGCCTTGATCTTCAATAACTGAAGTCCCGACAGGAAATCCCATACTCTTAAGGTTCCGTCCCATGCTGCAGTAATGAACTTATCTCCTTTAGCATTGAAATTTACTGAATTGATCAGTGTCTCGTTTGTATGACCTATAAAAGTCCGTACCTCCTCGCCTGTGTCAATTTCAATAAGTTTCAGTTTCTTATCGAGCCCTGCAGAAATGAAATATACTCCGTTAGGTGTGAATTTGACCTGGTAGCATCCCATCCTGTTATGAGGAGAGATCGACCTGAACCTTTTCCCGGTCTCAAGGTCCCATATCACAACAAAACCACCCCAGACAGCAGCCGCGAGCATCTTGTTATCTCCGCTGAAATCAACTGAATATACTGCCTCCTTCTCATCAGGAAAGGAAAAGTTCCTTACAGCTGTACCTGATTCAATATCCCATATTATAACCTTTCCGTCGAGTCCCCCTGTAGCAAGGTATTTTCCGTCGCTGCTGAAGCACAGGCTGATTACCATTGCATCATGGCCCCTGAGTGTTCTGAAGACTTTGCCGGTTTTGAAGTCAACAAGCTTTGCATTATTCCCTGTTCTTCCAACAGCAATATATTTACCATCCGGACTGAGTTTTGCTTCATTTACCATTCCTGCCCAGTACATGTAAGGATCATTCAGTATTCTTTCATCAACCTGGTTGAGATATCCTTTCAGAGTCATGCTGGTTTTACTGTCAGCAACCATGATGATATCTGCTGTTCTTTTTTCATTGCCTGCTGTGAATTCTTTTGAGTCAGGGCTTATTGCCATTGAAATGGCTTTCCTTTGCGAATAATTTCCCGTTTTTGATATGAGCTTACCGGTTGACAGATCCCAGATCTCTGCCACGCCGTACTCTATTGCTCCTGCAAATTTTCCGTCCGGACTCAGGCAAAGTCCCTCCGGGGATCCACCCTGACCAAAAAGAGATCTGATAACGGCTCCGCTTTCACGATCAAATACCTTAATGGTATCATCGCTTGTATTTATTATGAATTTATTGTCCGGGGTTATTACTGCCTCACTGATACATGAAGTGCAGGTCGCCCTGATTTTCTTGTATTTACGTATCTCGTTCCCTGTTGCAGCATCCCACAGGATAGCAGTATAATCTGCTACTCCTGCGATCACATATTTACCATCCCTGCTCCATGATACTGATCCTGCCTCAGGATATGCATATCCCTTCGCATATTCATGTTCAGCGGGTTTTGCTTTAAAATCCATTACTTTCTGACCAGATTTTATATCCCATACAGAAATATATGATTTATAGCTTCCTGTTACAATCCTTGTACCATCGGGGTGAAAGGAGGCACATGTAAACCTGTCTGCATCAGGATCCAGCTGTCTGATGATTTCACCGGTATTAAGATCCCAGATAAGTACAGATCCATTTCCTCCTACTGCAAGAATCAGCGTAGTCTGAAGGTTAATAGCTAAACACCTGATCGCGGATAAGCTACCTTTGTAAGACCTTATCTCGAGGCCGTCGGATCTTCTCCACAGCTTAACGGTTTTATCACTGCTGCCGGTTGCAATCAGTTTTCCATCAGAGCTATAGCATACTGCAGTAACTGCCGCATAATGGCCTGTCTGAACAACTGTCTGAACACTCTGACCCGACAGGTATGAACCTGCCAGTAAAACTAATATTGAAGTAATTATTGGCTTAAATGTCATACAGGATATTGATTTATGGTCTAATTTACAAATTGTTATTTGATTAAGACCATAAAAA
>CAYLYN010000265.1:0-5153 GCA_964387565.1 uncultured Rikenellaceae bacterium
CAGCGAAAAAGTCAGTTTTGTCTTTGCAACCAGTTTCTCTAGCTCAACTGCCTCTTTTACAGTCATCGTCATAGGTTTTTCACACACGAGGTGAAAACCTGCATTAAGTAATGCTTTTGCGAATGGAAAATGAAGAGCATTTGGAGTTACTATTGATACTGCCTCCATCCTTTTGTCTGCAGGTAATGCCTTTTCGGCTTTAATCAGGGCATCAACACTTTTGTAGCACCGGTCCATTGGGATCCCCTCTTTTTTTGCAAACTCCTTGCTCTTTTCATAATCGGCATCAAAAACACCTCCGACAAGTTCAAAGTCGTTGCAAATCCTTGATGCTCGACGGTGAGCATCACCTATAAAGGCTCCAATGCCACCGCCAATCATGCCATACTTAATTTTCTTCATAATGGTAAATGTTATAATTCAACAGGTTTTTTATTTCTGTAAACAACATACATAATTGCAAAGCCGACTATAAGTATCACCGGGAGCAAGCCAACACTTCTGAGTGCCACCTCTGTTCCGCTGGTTTCAAGTATACGACCCATAACAGGCAGGAACATTGCTACAGAAACGAAGCCGGCTCCTCCTAGCAATGATAGTCCTAAAGCTCCGCTTCGTGGTATGTATTCAGATGTAAATCCAAGCATGGTAGGCCAGAAATAACAAACCCCTATTGCAAAGAAGACAGCTCCTGCAATAGTCATACCTGCAGAGCTTACAAAACTCAGTATGTAAATACCTGCTGCTGAAAATACCGCTGACATCAATAATACTCCAACCGGATTCATTCTGTGGACCAGTGATCCGGCAAAGAACCTCCCAACTGCCATAATACCTGATATTAAAGCAAGGATCAGCATCGGGCTCACTCCTGCATTAGCCAGAAGAGCATTCACCCACTGGTTTGTAACAAGCTCTGTGGCCGAGGTTAGCAACATAAATGAAAACATTATCGGGAAAATAACACTTGACTTGCGGATAAATAATGCTTCAATAATTGAGGCCAGTGAGGCAATGCCTATTACTGCAAGATACATCCATCCCTGGGGCAGCACAACAACATTGATTGCCAGAAGGAAAATAACTGTCATCGCTGTTATTATGCTCACCGGTGCACCGATAGCTTCCATCATCCCTTTATAAGTTACCCCGCTTGCAACTCTTTCTGTTTCTGGTATTTTCTGTCCCAGGAACAGGAATCCATAGATTGCCAGAGGGATGAACAGAAGTCCTACGTACAGCTGCCATCCTATTTCCATTTTATCCATCAGTAGATAGGCAAGAAGGCTCCCGATTACAATACCCCCGGGGAACCATACATGGAATCTGTTAAGCATCCTGGTCTTGTCTTTTGGGAATAGTGTGGCAACAAGTGGATTAAAGGATGCTTCAACGCTTCCGTTACCGAGTCCTATAAAGACGTTGGCAACAAACAAAGTTTCTTTGTTGTGTGCAAAAATAAAGATAACTGCTCCGATAGCCTGCAGTATAAAAGCTGCCCATACAATGGTTTTTGTCTTTACTATGTCAATAATAAAGCCCCCTACAACCATTGCAATAGTAAATCCCCAGAAGGCAGGACTATATGCCCATCCAATGACATCTTTAGACAATCCGAAGATTCCTCCGTCAGCAACAGGACCAAAAACCTCCTCGATCTTTGCTCTCATTGCAAATGTGAGGGAGGTAACGAGTAGCGCAAAACAGCTGCCTATGAACAGCCTTTTACTGTTATAATTATCGCTCATAATAATTTGTTATAAGTGTAATTTACTTCTTCTCAAATGCTGCATCAAAAGCAATGTTTGAAGCCGGGAAGTCGACCTTCCTTACGAATTCGCAAGCTTCTTTAGCTCCGAATTCCCTGTCCATACCGCTGTCTTCCCATTCTACCGACAGAGGTCCGGTATATTTTACCCGGTTGAGAGCCCTGATGATCTCTTCAAAATTGATATCGCCATGTCCCAGACTTCTGAAATCCCAGAAACGTCCTCTGGTACCGAAATCAGTGTGACCTCCGAAAACACCTGCATCAACAGGAACCTTTGACCAGCCAACATCCTTCATATGTACATGGAATATCTTTTCGCCGAATTCATAGATGTATTTTACATAGTCAACACCCTGGTAGCCAAAATGGGAAGGATCGTAATTGAATCCGAAATTAGGGTGATTATTAATTGCTTTAAGTGCCCTGTGAGCTGAAGCTATATCAAAAGCAATCTCAGTGGGATGAACTTCAAGTGCGAAATGAATTCCAAGCTCATGATATTTGTCAAGTATCGGCGTCCATCTTTTTGCAAAATCAGCATAACCATGTTCTATCATTGCAGGGGTTACAGGGGGGAATGAATAGATAAGATGCCAGATGGAACTGCCTGTAAACCCTGTGACTGTATCCACCCCCATTCTTTTTGCAACCTCAGCCGTCCTGATCATCTCCTGTGCTGCACGCTGCCTGACACCTTCCGGCTTGCCATCACCCCAGACATAGGCAGGAATTATGCTTTTATGCCTCTCATCGATATTGTCGCATACTGCCTGGCCAACAAGATGATTGGCAATAGCAAAAACCTTAAGCCCGTATTTTGCAAGAATATCTTTCTTCTTCCTGCAATATGCTTCATCTGCCTTATCAACTTCCATATGATCGCCCCAGCAGGCTATTTCAATACCATCATAGCCAAACGATTTGGCTTTCTGGCATATTGTTTCGAATGGCAAATCTGCCCATTGTCCTGTAAAAAGTGTAACCGGTCTGCTCATGTTGTTCAGTTTAAGTTAATTTTATAATTTCTCAGATTTTGTATAAGTAAGTGTTCCAAGTATATAAACCAAATGGTTTAAGGCGTATGGCGGATGGCTGAAGGGTCATAAATTTCTGATCCCTTCAGCCTTCAGCCCTTAGCCCTCAGCCTTATTCATAACAATTTTAGCAAACATTCTTCAGAAAACCAATATAATTTTCTGACATTTCAATGTTTAAAGCACAGGTATCCTGCCCGGTGTCCATGGAGCATTTACAGCATCAAGCTGTTTATCCAGCTTTTGCAGATCATCACCTGCCTTTTTGATTCTCTCAAGCAGGGGAGTAAACTCTGTTTTCAGAATATTGAGCTGACCTTTAGCTGTAGAAGTAATATCTCCGGTTGTACCGTATGTAGCCGATACCATTTCATCGAGCCTTGATGCAAGAGGCACTTTCATCGGAGGCAGCTCCTCCGAGCTTGCTTTCGCCCTGGGTCCGTTAAAGATATAAAGGATATTATCCAGTTCGTCATTAATTCTTGAAGCCTCCTTCATCATATCCTCTTTTGCGGAAGGAGTCTGGTGAATTGCCTGCATTACAGAATTAACTTTATTCTGCAGCTCTTCCGCATAGCTTATTGCACCCTGCACACTTCTTGCAAGATCAGTAGCTTCCATTATCCATGCATATTTGCCTTTCTGGTCTGCTGTAGTGAACGATGACAGGTTAAGTGGTTTGCATACAAATGGCTCTGCAGCGGCAATCTCCTTAATTTCGCCTTTTGAGAAAATGGATAATGATACTTTATATGTACCAGGCATAGCCATTATTCCGCCTCCTCTTCTTCTTCCTTCTGAAACGACCGGTTCAAATTTAGAAGTGGTAACAGGATTGACGCTTTCATATGCAAAGTTCCATGTAACCCTGTTAATTCCTTTTGATGCGGATTTATATAATCTTCTTACAACATTGTTATTATCATCGGTAATTGTAAAGATGAGATATGGCTTTATTTCATCCTCCTCTTTTTTAAGCTCTTCCTTTGAGGGCTGTGGAATTGGCTCTCCCTTTTCAAACAGAGCTTTTTCCTTCTCTTCCCTTACCACTTTTGCCGTTTTGGGAACTTCCCTGACATAATATGAAAATGTCGCACCAAAGTCAGGATTGGGTGCCTTGAAATAGGTTGAACCCTGGTTGTCAAACCCGCTTGACTGAATATACATCTTCGCATCCCTCACAGGGAATATATATCCTTCTCTGTCAAGAAGTTCCTTTTTGAAGTTTCTTAGTGGAGAATAATCATCCAGTACATAAAATCCTCTTCCGAATGTAGCCAGTACCAGGTCGTTCTCACGTTCCTGGATAGCTATATCACGTACTGCAATAGTAGGAAGTCCGGATTTGAATTCAATCCATTCATTGCCTCCGTCAGTTGAAATGAAGAAACTGAATTCCGAACCTGCAAAAAGAAGGCTGGGATTAACATTGTCCTGTTCAATCGTGTGAATTGTACCGTCCGGAAGTTTTGATGTGATTGAAACCCAAGTTTTTCCTTTATCTGAGCTTTTAAGGATATAAGGCTTGAAGTCATCGCTCAGCATGTTATTGAATGAGGCATATACCACATTTTCGTTGAATTTATCAGGCAGGATATCACTTACTAGCGAGTATTGAGGAACGCCAGGAAATGTAGTGATCTTATTCCATGTTTTTCCACCATCTTCTGTTATTGCAATTACCCCGTCATCTGTACCTGCATAGATAAGATCTTTTTTGACTTTCGATTCAGCCAGTGAAACAACCAGTCCCCATAATGAAGTCGAAACATCCTTTGCAACGGCATCAACGCTCCAGTATTTTCCCATAACCCTGAATTGATTACGATCCTCCATCCTCGACAGATCCCCGGAAATAACTTCCCATGTTTTACCCCTGTCGTCGCTTCTGAATACTTTATTGGCTGCTATGTAAATTCTCTCCCTGTTATGCGGACTAATGATAAGGGGAGAGTCCCAGTACCATTTGTATGTCATCTCTCCTTCCCCTGGTACAGGTCTTATGTAATATGCCTCCTCGCTCTTTTTATCCCATACATAAGCGTTTCCGTACTGATATTCGGTATATACAATGTTCTCATCCACAGGATCTGCTGCTATCCAGAATCCATCTCCCCCCAGGGTCACTTTCCAGTCATCATTCACAACACCGTCCCTGTTTATATTTCTGGATGGTCCGCCCATTGAGTTGTTATCCTGTGTTCCTCCGAAAATATTATAGAAAGGGAAGGCATTATCGACACCAACCCTGTAGAATTGCGTTACCGGCAGGTTTGACTTGAATATGTAGTTTTTCCCCCAGTCATAGGTCTCATAGATACCTCCGTCGCCGCCTATATAGAAATGCT
>CAYLYN010000266.1:0-5022 GCA_964387565.1 uncultured Rikenellaceae bacterium
AATCCCTGTATCAGGAGCAGTTTTAGGCAGCACAGCTATGCTTGGAACCGGAATTTTATCATGTTCAACACCCAAACGCGACATTTTCAAAGAACTGGGTATCAGGACATTTATAAATGCCGCAGGAACGTATACTGCTTTGTCAGGATGTATTATGCATGAAGAAGTAGTTGAGACTATCAGGCATTCATCACAGAAATATGCAGCTATAAATGAAGTGCAGGACAAGGTAGGAGCAAAAATTGCTGAACTATGCCATGCTGAATCTGCTATGGTTACAGCAGGCTGCTGGTCTGCTCTTGTTCTGGGAACTGCCGGCGTACTAACAGGTACCGATCGTGAAAAGGTTGCAATGCTTCCAAATCTTGAAAATCTTAAATCAGAAGTAATTGTACAGAAGACACATAACCATGGTTATGTTCATGCTCTTACAAACACCGGTGTATCAATAGTGGAAATTGAAACTGTTGAAGAACTCGAGAATGCAATAAACGATAAAACAGCCATGATGTGGTTTCTGAATTATGCCGGACCCTCAGGGCAGATACAGGATAAGGATTGGGTAGCCCTTGGGAAAAAGCATAATATCCCCACTATGATTGATATGGCAGCTGATTCAACCCCGGTTTCAAATTTGTGGAAATTCAATGATATGGGATTTGACCTGGTATGTGTTTCAGGTGGTAAGGGACTTACAGGACCACAGAGTGCAGGTATCCTGATGGGTAAAAAAGACCTGATTGCTGCTGCCAGATTAAATGGTCCTCCAAACGGAGGCAATATAGGTCGTGGGATGAAGGTAAACAAAGAAGAAATTCTCGGAATGTATGTTGCACTCGAGAAGTTTATTAACAGGGACCACGAAAGACAGTGGAAAATATGGGAAGACAGAATCGCCGTAATGGAGAATGCAGCCAAATCGGTAGATGGCGTCACAGCAACCGTCTCAGTTCCTCCGGTGGCCAATATAACTCCTACCCTCACTATTTCATGGGATACGGCAAAAATAAAAGTAGACTGCAATGAATTCCGCAACAGGTTAAGGGCTGGAGATCCTTCAATTGAAATGATGGGTGGTAAGGACACTCTGGTCATTACTTCCTGGATGATGAAGGACGGGGAAGATAAAATTGTAGCTGCCAGGCTTATTGAGGAGCTGAAGAAAGCTTCTGCCTGATTAAAACTGATATATAAGACTAATCCTCAAAACTATGAGAATCAGAAAAATGCTTCTTGCTGCCTGCATCATTATCCTGCCAGGCATTAGTTCTGCCCAGAATTATGACATAGTAATCAAAGGAGGACATGTTATTGATCCAAAAAACAAGATTGATGCAGTCATGGACCTCGCTGTCAAGGATAAGAAAATTGCCCTGGTAGCCAAAACTATTGACGAAAAAGAGGCAAAACGTACTATCAATGCGAAAGGACTTTATGTAACACCAGGTATTATTGATGCACATGTGCATTTATATTATGGAAATAATATGGATCAGGGACTGATGGATGGACCCAGTTCAGTTCAGGCTGACGCATTCTCATTCAGGGCTGGTGTGACTACTATGGTGGATGTCGGAAGCGCAGGTTACAGAACTTTCCCGAAATTCAAGGAGACAAGCATAGATGGTTCACAAACAAGAATACTGGCATTGATTAATATAGCTGGTGAAGGAATGAGAGGCGGTCCCTTTGAACAGACAACAAAAGATATGATCCCCAGGAGAGCTGCTGAGGTTGCTAAGAAATATCCTGATATAGTAGTGGGATTCAAGCTTGCACACTACAGCGGTCATGAATGGGGTCCTACCGACAGTGTTGTGGCTGCAGGTAAAATGGCAAATCTTCCTGTTATGATTGATTTTGGAGGAGCAGAGCCTCCCCTGCCCCTTGAGGAACTGCTTTTTAAACATCTCAGGCCAGGCGACATTTATACTCATCAATATGCCTATTTCCCTGACACACGCGAGGCTGTTATAGATGCTAATGGTAAAGTAAAACCTTTTGTATTCGAGGCAGTTAAGAGAGGTATTAAATTTGATGTTGGTCACGGTGGAGGATCATTCAGATGGAAAGTTGCCGTTCCTTCAATCCAGCAGGGATTTCTGCCTGATGCTATAAGTACCGACCTGCATACAGGTAGTATGAACAGCGGTATGAAGGATATGGCAAACACAATGTCAAAATTCCTCGCCCTCGGACTCTCTGTTCAGGATGTGATAAATCGTTCAACATGGCAACCGGCCCTGATGATAAACAGACCAGAGCTTGGGAGTCTGAGCATTGGCAGTGAAGCAGACATAGCTGTTTTCAGTATCAGCAAAGGAGATTATGGCTTCCTTGATATTGCCGGAGAAAAACTTAAAGGAACCCAGAAATTTGTTGCCGAATTAACATTAAGGGCAGGAAAAATTGTATGGGACCTAAATGGTATCGCTGCACCTGAATTTAAAAAATAATAACTTTTAGTGTATAATAACCTTCATTAATTTTAACCATATTTATTAACTATAAACAATTAATTATGAAAACAGAAAGAAGATCCGCACTCAAGAAAATGTTTGCATCAGTTGTTGGACTGGCCGGTTTGGGACTGGCTGCAAAGGCAAGTGCTTCTGATGAAAAAATAGCCGGCAATGTTACTAATTTCCAGGATGTTCCTCTTTTCTCAGGACATACCAAACTTGGAAATCAGGTATTTGTAGCAGGCAAAGGAGCACATGTTGCACCATTTACAATCGAAGCTCATACTGAGATTGTTCTCAAAGAACTTGAGAAGGAGCTTATTAAGGCTGGTTCATCCATGGAAAAAGTACTTAAGGTGAATGTTTATCTTAATGACATCGCTGATTATAAAGGGATGAATGCTGTTTATAAAGGCCGTTTTGGTAAGAATCCTCCTGTGCGTACTACTGTTGCAGTAGCTAAAGGTGGTGTCCCCGGCGATTCACTGGTTGAGATGGATTGCATTGCTTATATTTAATTCATCTGAAAATTTCAAATGAGGCTGTCTTAAAAGTCTGTTTTTACCGCAAAGTACACAAAGCATTAGCAAAGTACGCAAAGCAAAAACACTGAAATACAAAACTTTGAGTTCTTTGCGTAATCCCGATTGCTATCGGGACTTTGCGACCTCTGCGGTTAATGGATTTGACTTTTTAGACAGCCTAATTTTTTTTACTGAAATTTATTGATAATGTAATACTTAATCCCATGAGAGCAATATATCCTAAAAGACTCTTCAGAGAAATAGGAATCCTCCTCTCTCTAATGATAGTCTTCAGTTCTTTTTCTTTCATATCATATTCCCAGCAATACACACTTTCAAACAATATACGCATAGAAAGGCATCAGCCGGTGAAAATGAGTGATGGAATTATACTTTATGCTGATCTCTACCTGCCTGCAGAACCCGGTAAATACCCTACAATTGTGTCTAGTACTCCCTATGGAGTGCAAAGGGATGGTTCGCATGAGATGTTCGTAAAATTTGCACAACACGGATATGCAGTTGCATACTTCGATGTCCGTGGCAGATATGAAAGCGAAGGAAAATGGGAGCCATTCAGGAATGAAGCCAGGGATGGTTATGATGCTATTGAATGGGCAGCAGTTCAACCCTTTTCAAATGGTAAAGTGGCTACTTATGGTGGCAGCTATGTAGGACATAATCAATGGGCAGCCTCTTCACAGGCACCCCCTCACCTGGTTGCAGCTTTCCCGTCTCTTGCCTCCACAAACATATATGGTAACTGGATAACAATGGGTGGCGCTTTCCGGCTGAGCTTCAATTATGGCTGGGGAGTGGTAAGAATGCCAAACAGGATTATGCTTCCACAATACTGGCACACAGAGGTTTATATGCCTGAAGATTATCAATATGAAAATGTACTGATGCATCTCCCTCTCAGTGATATGGATATCACTTTTGAAGGCTCTCCTGTTCAACACTACAGGGACTGGCTTAAACATGAAAGCTATGACGAATACTGGAAAGCGATCAGTGATGAAGAACGTTTCAATAAGATAAAAGTACCTACGCAGACTCTTGGAGGATGGTTCGATATCTTTTTAATGGGTACTATTAACGGGTATACAGGAATGAAGAAAAATGGTGCAACCCCTGAAGCACGAAATGGTGCTCATATGATAATAGGGCCCTGGGGACACGGACCAACACAAACATTTGGAGGAATTGACTTTACCCCGGATGCCAAACTGGACATGTTCCAGTTTCATATGCGCTTTTATGATTACTACCTTAAAGGGATTAAGACTGGTATCGAAAATGAAAAGCCTGTTCAGCTATTTTATATGGGTGTCAATAAATGGAGAAGTGAAACAGACTGGCCAATACCCGGAACTCAATATAAAGAATTATACCTCGACAGCAAGGGCAATGCAAACTCAGTGAGAGGAGATGGAAGCCTGACATTTATAAAACCATCAGCAGGAACTGATACTTACTTTTATGATCCTCTTAACCCTGTACCTACAACCGGAGGCAACAACTGTTGTGGAACCCCGACACTAGCAGGTCCGCGTGATCAGAGGCCGCTTGAAAGAAGGGAAGATTTGCTCGTTTATACCAGCGAATTTCTCAAGGAAACCATAACCATCGCCGGACCAGTTCGCATTAAACTTTTTGCATCTACAGACGGGACGGATACTGACTGGATGATAAAACTGATTGATGTATATCCTGATGGTTATGCAATGCCTGTCTCTGAAGGTATCCTGAGGGCCCGATTCCGTGAAGGACTTGATAAAATGAAATTATTGACACCGAATAAGACTTATGAATATGATATCGAATTGACAGGAACAGCTAATGCTTTCCTGCCTGGCCACAGGATAAGGGTAGATATAACTTCAAGTAATTTTCCACAATTTGACAGGAATCCCAATACAGGAGAACCTCTTGGCAGCAGTGCAAAAACAAGGGTTGCTAAACAGACCATATATCATGGAGGAGCAACACTGAGCCATATTTTACTTCCCGTTGTACCTGGAGTATCTAAATAA
>CAYLYN010000267.1:0-4965 GCA_964387565.1 uncultured Rikenellaceae bacterium
CCATTACTTCAAGCGCGAACCTTGCGTTAACAGTTGCAGGACCTATACCCATCTCAATTGCCACTTCAACTGCTTCAAGCACCTCCTGTTGTGTTGCACCTTCTTTTACTGCCTGTTCAATATGCCATTGCATGCATGATTCGCAATTAGTCACTATTCCAATAGCTGCTGCAATAAGTTCCTTGTTCTTTCTTGAAAGGGCACCATCACAGAATGTGACTTTCTCCATTTCGAGGAAGGCTTTATACACTTTCGAGTTAAGCCTTGTTAATCTTGCATGCGCTTCTTTTCTCCTCAGATTAATCTCTGAAAACCTGTAATCAGATTGTTTGTTTTTCATATTAAGTAATTTAAGGTAATTATTATTCATTATAATTCCTTTAATAATCTTAATACAAAAAAAAGGATTTACTGATAAACTACATCTTATGATTCAACGGTTTGTAATTATCGATTTACGATGAACACTGAGTTTAGCACGGAGTATCACAGTTTTAATTCTCTGTATATTACCTGAAAAACTCAGAGCAACCATGGTTAAATGAATCTATAACAGATTCATGTCCTTTATAATGCCATCAATCCTGCTGTCGAGGTACTTCTCGGTTTCATCGAATTTTTCGGCAGATTCCAGCCTGGTATTTACGCTGAAGTAGAATTTGATTTTAGGTTCTGTCCCGGATGGTCGGACTGATATCTTGCTGCCATCTTCAAGGAAGAACTGAATAACATCAGATTTTATGAGGTTTATTTTTTCCCTGGTACCATTCACCATATCTGTTGAAGTAAGTTGCAGATAGTCATCTATCTTAATGACTTTGCTGTTATTGATACTCAGCGGAGGATTGCTTCGGTAACCTTTCATCATTGCCATGATCTCATCTGCACCCTCCTTACCTTTTCTGACGATATTTACAAGTTTCTCTTTATAGAAGCCGTATTTAAGATAGATCTCAATAAGCTGTTCATAAAGGGTTTTTCCATGGCTCTTTGCCCATACCGTTGTTTCAGCTATAAGTGCACATGATGCAACAGCATCCTTATCCCTTACATATTCGCCGGGAAGAAATCCATAGCTTTCCTCACCGCCTCCAATGTATTTCTTCTTTCCTTCATTCTCCCTGATGAGTTCAGCAAAGAATTTAAATCCTGTCAGGACGTTATAATATTCAACTTTATAATCCTCTGCAATCCTTTCAATCAGGTCAGTTGTAACAATAGTCTTTATTATATACTCGTTGCCCCTGAATTTGTTTTTCTCCTGATATTGAGAGAGTATATACCAGATAAGCAGCAGGCAGGTCTGGTTTCCGTTCAGAAGAATGAATTCACCGCTTTTATCTTTGACAGCAATTCCGAGCCTGTCTGCGTCAGGATCGGTTGCCATTACAAGTTCAGCACCTGTCTCCCTGGCTTTCTCTATTGCCATCTTAAGGGCTCCGGGTTCTTCAGGATTTGGCGATTTAACTGTCGGGAAATTTCCGTCGACTATATCCTGTTCCGGAACACCTATTACATTGCTAAATCCAAAGAGCTTTAGGGCAGGAGGAACAAGCTTCACTCCGGTACCATGAATTGGCGTATATACAATTCCCATATCGGCAAACATCTTAATTGCCTCCGGATTGTGCCTCATTTTCAGAACTTCCTGAAGAAACAGATCATCAGTTTCCTTACCAATTATCCTGATCTTATCCTTTTGTCCGCTGAATCTGATCTGACTTACTGATGTGATGTTCCTGACTTCATCAATAATTCCCTGGTCGTGAGGTGCCACAACCTGACCACCGTCGTTCCAGTATGCCTTATAACCATTATATTCCGATGGATTATGTGAGGCTGTTATAACAACTCCACTCTGGCATTTATACTTGCGAATGGCATAAGATAATTCAGGTGTCGGGCGAAGTGATTCAAAAAGAAAGACTTCGAATCCGTTGGCTGAGAATATTTCTGCAGCGGTCTCTGCAAACAGGCGGCTGTTATTTCGGCAATCGTGAGCAACAGCAACCTTTATTCCCTTATTACCAATTTGCTTAATTATATAGTTTGAGAGTCCCTGGGTTGCCATTCCTAGGGTGTATATGTTCATCCTGTTGGTGCCGGCACCCATAATTCCCCTGAGGCCTCCGGTACCGAACTCAAGATCCTGATAGAATGCATCTATTAGCTTTTTCTCATCATGATCAAGCATCTCCTTTACCTCTTTGCGTGTTTGTTCATTAAACTCTCCGCTGAGCCATGCTGCAGCTTTTTCTCTGATCAAATCAACAGATATCATATTCTGAGAATTTATTTTAATAATTTAATACATTTAACGAGACTCTCTCTCCAGTGTGGAATGGAAATATTATAGTTCTCCTTAATCTTGGTCTTATCCATAACTGAATAGGAAGGCCTTGATGCTGCCTGCGGAAAATCTTTTGAAACAACTGGAGAAACCTGGCAAGTCACCCCTGCTTCTTTAAATATCTCAGTGGCAAAGTCATACCAGCTGCAGACACCTTCATTTGAGTAATTATAAATTCCGGCTTTAAATGCAAACTGGTTCCTTATTACACCTGAAATGATTTTCATTATTGATTCTGCAAGGTCGCAGGCATATGTTGGTGTTCCTGTCTGGTCGAACACTACTTTAAGGGTATCTCTCTCAGAACCCAGCTTTAGCATTGTTTTAACGAAGTTCTGTCCGTAGGAGGAGTATAACCATGATGTTCTGATTATCATTGAACCAGGGTGAAGCAACGCATGCTTTTCTCCTGCAAGTTTTGATCTGCCGTATGCTGATTGAGGATCTGGTTCAGAATCCTCACTGTAAGGTACATTTGACGATCCTCCGTATACGTAGTCGGTTGAAATATGGATAAACCTGCTTTCAGTACCGGAAACTGAATCTGTTAAATTTTTAACAGCGATACTGTTTATTTTCATTGCGGCATCCGGTTCACTTTCAGCCTTATCAACAAAGTTATATGCAGCGCAGTTTACTATCCATCCGGGATTCAGGGTTCTAATAAATTCTCCTGTAGCCTGTGCATCTGTAATGTCCAGGGTGTCAATGTCGGTAAATGTGAAATCATAACCCCAGTACTGTTTGGATATTTCTTTTAGCTCATTTCCAAGCTGCCCGTTTGCCCCGGTGATCAGAATTCCTGCCATGCTGTTATTGTCTGATTGTCTTTATTATTTCAGTTTTAGAAGTTCATTTCAGCATCTCTGAATGAAGGATTATTCAGGTCTTTTTCACTGATGACCGGATCAATGCTGCCTAATTTCCAGTCGATATTCAGGGTCTTATCTCTCAGGCTGATACCCCGTTCAAGCTGAGGATTATAGATATTATCACACTTATACTGTATAACGGCAACATCGCTCAGTACTGAAAATCCATGAGCAAATCCTCTTGGTATCATGAGCTGTTTTTTCGAATCTGAGTCAAGTTCAGTACCGAACCATTTTCCAAAAGTGGGGGATTCCCTCCGGATATCCACAGCAACGTCATATATCTTGCCTTCAACAACTCTTATAAGTTTAGCCTGGGCCTGCGGATTGAGCTGGTAGTGCAAACCTCTTATAACTCCTCTTGAGGATCTTGATTCATTATCCTGTAAAGGTGAGAATAATATTCCGGCTTTTCTGAAAGTGTCCTGGTTGAAACTTTCGAAAAAGTAACCCCTGCTGTCTGTAAATACTTTAGGCTGGATAATCATTAGCCCCTGCAGTCCTGTCTCCGTAATGTTCATTTGAGAATATCTTTACTTTATTCCTTCATATACATTTATCTCGTCCTTTGCTATCCGGAGGAGGTATCTGCCATACTGGCTGTTTTTTATCGGTTCGGCAATTGCAAGAAGCTGATTTTTATCAATAAAGCCCCTTTTGTAGGCTATTTCTTCAATGCATGAAGCCTTCAGTCCCTGTCTCTGCTCAAGGGTTGCAATGAAGTTAGCTGCCTGGAGCAGGCTTTCATAAGTTCCGGTGTCGAGCCATGCCATTCCTCTTCCCATCAGTTTTATGTCCAGTTTCCCTTCATTCAGGTACAGCCTGTTCAAATCAGTTATTTCAAGTTCACCTCTTGCCGATGGTTTCAGCGATTTAGCTTTTGTTACAACGGTATTGTCATAGAAATATAATCCTGTTACAGCATAGTTCGATTTTGGTTTTGCCGGTTTTTCCTCAAGACTAATAACTTTTCTGTCCTTGTTAAATTCCACAACTCCGTACCTTTCAGGATCTGTTACATAGTATCCGAAAATGCAGGCTCCATCACTAAGCCCGGCTGTTTTAAGAAGTGCTTCTCCAAAACCATGGCCGTAAAAAATATTGTCTCCCAGGATCATGCATACACTATCATTTCCGATAAATTCTTCCCCGAGAATAAATGCTTGTGCAAGTCCGTCAGGTGAGGGTTGTTCCTTGTAGCTTAAAGATAAACCCACTGTTGTACCATCGCCCAGCAGATTTCTGAATCCCGGAAGATCACGGGGAGTTGAAATGACAAGTATTTCCCTTATTCCCGCCAGCATCAGTACAGATAAGGGATAATAAATCATGGGCTTGTCATATACAGGAAGCATCTGCTTGGATATTGAACTGGTTATAGGATAAAGTCTGGTGCCTGAGCCTCCTGCAAGAATAATACCTTTCATGTTTATGATTTATTTGTAACTATTGACCTGGTGCCTGTTCCATGGTTCAGGTCTCTTGTTGTTTGCAAAGATAACAATACAAGTCAAATAAGAAAATGGCGGAGGGCTTGGGGCAGCAGGAAAAAACCTGACCGCAGCTTCCAGCGTCCAGTGTCCAGCGTCCAGCGTCCAGTGTCCAGCGTCCAGAGTCCATCGTCCAGTGTCCAGTGTACAGTGTCCAGCACCTGTCATAATCCCATGAAAATCTACACTATAATTGTGCAGGATACAAAAAATAATCATATCTTTGAGGCCGATTTTTCACAAAATAATGTCT
>CAYLYN010000268.1:0-4768 GCA_964387565.1 uncultured Rikenellaceae bacterium
AAATAAAATATAAAATAGTTAAACTCCAGGTTTATGAAAAAAATACTTTCAATATCCGGTATAATTCTTTTTATGAATTTTATTATAGATGCTCAAATACCGAATTCAGATCCAAATCTTGACCAGGCAATACTACTCAGGCAATTCGAAGGCTCCTGGCACTGCGAAATAGGGCCAGACACTTCCGCTATATGGGATATGGAACCTTATGGATCAGGATATGTTGCAAGCCTTAAATATATCTCCAGGGGTAAAATTGTAAAGGAAGGTAAAGGAGTCTACGGATATGATGAAACAACCGGGAAAATATCTGAAGCCGGAATTACAAAAGGAAAGAATATCGGAGTTTTTAGCATGTGGTTCATTACAGAGAAGAAATTTATACTAATACCTTATTCTGACCTGGCAAATCCCGATAAAGCATCATTCAGGATGGAGGGAGAGTTTAAAGATCCTGATATACTAATTGAAACAACAATTTCAAACAATAAAATAATAAAGACTAAAACATGGAAAAACTCAAGGTGCTGAACAGTCTTACAGTAAGCGATCAAGATAATACCGAATGCCTTTTTGATTAAAAAATCTTATTCCTCGGGCGGCATTATTTCTTTCCATTTTTCAATCCTGTTTGTAAATGGAGGAGGAAATGATTTCGCCCTTTCAAAGTAGACTGATTTGAGCTCTTTTACTTTTTCAGGCATCACATCAATAAGGTTGTTTGTCTCTGAGGGATCAAGTTTTATGTTATAAAGTTCATATACCGGCTCCCGTCCGTTTATAAGATCTGAATACAGGTCAGGTATGATTGTACCAACATATCTCAGTAAATAATCATCTTTGATTATGGCCCATGCATAGGGTGCAAACCTTACATCATTCTTAAGGGCTTTGTCAGATGTATATCCCCAGTTCCTCGAATGCAGGCCTGCCCAAAATAAGTAGTCATGAACCGGCTCATCCGATTGTCTGGTAAGGATGGGTATAAGACTCTTTCCATCAATAGATTCAGGTACTTTTCCGCCTGCAGCATCAATAAGGGTAGGGAGAATATCAAGATTGGAAACCAGTTTATCTGATTTGACCCCCGGCTTTATTTTTCCGGACCAGTAGAAAAACAGAGGGACTCTTATGCCACCCTGATAATAAGTCGCCTTAAATCCGGGAAAGGGTGCGTTTCCGGGCAATACTGAAGGACCTCCGCTCTGGGCTCCGTTATCAGAAGTAAAGACAATAATAGTATTCTTCAACACATTCTGGGAATCAAGGTAATCAATAATTCGTTTTACATTCTCATCAACTCCATAAACATGAGCATAGAAATTATTAAGGTCATAGGATTCTGAATTGAAATGACTGAAATATTTGTCAGGCGCTTTAGGTTTGAGTGAATCGTGCACTGCCTGATAATGAATCTGAACAAAGAATGGTTTTTTTATCTTCAACTGCTTTTTTATAAAAGAGAGTGCAGTATCGGTAAAAACATCTGTATTGTAGTCTTTCTGCTTTCCGGCATGCTTATAATTTTCCCAGACCCTGGTAGAATTATAGAAATTGCTCGCCCAGTAATTATAGCCGAAGTAATAATCAAACCCGTTCTCTAAAGGATTATGTTTATCGATAACTGATCCGAGATATCCGCTATCCAGTAACTCCTGGTTAATTTCAGGATATAGCCTTGCTACAAGGTTAGATTGAAGAGTATCATTTATTCCATGCCTTTTTAATGCATCAATAATCATTTGATCGTTCTTTTTCCCAATATGCCATTTACCGATGTGTGCTGTGGAATATCCTAAATCATGCAATTTTTCAGCAAGGATAGTCCCCGGATAAAGACCCTGCATTTCAATGTCCCCATTTTCATATGCACCAAAGTGACTGGGATGCATCCCTGTTGCAAGTCCCATCCGTGAAGGTGCAGAAAGGCTGCTGCAGGTGTATGCCGATGTAAACAATACTCCTTTATGTGCAAGCATTGATAACGTTGGAGTAGCTTTCTTTGAAAATTCAATTGCATCTTCAGGAGAATATCTCTCTATCTTATCCATGGGGTGATTGAATACCCTTGTAGAGTCATATTTATTCTCCTTTACTACCCGCACAAAATAAGGATCCAGGTTACTTAATTTAAGAGTATCATTATTTGCTGCAAAATGTCCGTAACCCAGGTCATCCATCATCACAAATAGAATATTGGGCCGTTCATTTTCAGAAGAATTGCAACCATTAACCAAAAGGGCAATAGTTGACGGAATTATTAGTTTCTTCATAAGCTGAAACTTTTATTAAGTAAATTAAATACAGTAACTTAAGAATATATAATTTTATTTGCCAGTCTATCGTTTAGCTTTCATTTTTTACGTGATGCCAGGTAGCCCCAGATATAAGCTGATTGTCCCAGGGGGCGGTCTATCACATATTCATTCTGAGCCACAAACCAGAAAACGTCGAAGAATGATTCTGATGTCGGCCACTCAGCAACAGCAGGAGAACATGTTACGTTGAGTCTTTTCTCCAGGTCCGACCCCGGTCGTGCATCACTGAAAGGGAGTTCACAAGGACCAAATACAGTAATTCCAACCGGAGCCGGCTGGCCTGTATGCCTTGAATCTTCATGAAGAGCATTCTTTACAGGATTTTCTCCAAGACCAGTTGTCAGGCACATATTAAGTGGATTGGCTCCTGCTGAATAAAGTGCCGAACGCAGGATTGTCTTTAAATACTGATCCTTTCCGGTAAGATAATGTGCACGGACCAGTGTTTCTGAAGCAGGTATTGTATAAGCACATGAATACCCTCCCATTGGTCTGCCCGTCGCACCAACAGTAAGTCCGAAGGCATTACTGGCTGATAACCACACCAGCCTGTCAGCCTCTGCAATAAGGGAATCAGCTGCACTTTTCTGTATTTTCCTCTCAACCATTGACTTGTCAAGACGGGCATATACAAATTTAGCATCTGCCCGGCTATCGTTAAATGTGGCAAGGAAGACCCTGTGCCATCTTTTATCACTGGTAATCCTGTACAGATCAACTGCTGCAAGGTTGCGCTCATAGGGTACTCTTCTTTTGGCCGATTCCCTGACCTTTGAATAATCCGGGCTACTGATCCATTTTTCATATTCAAGTTCTGCCCATTCCATTGCCTTCACAGCACTCTCCTTCCATAGCTGAGCAAGTTCATTCTTTCCGAGTGTCTGCAGGACGTATGCGGCACGTGCCGCTACACCCGTATAGATGTAAGATGACCAGTGATCAGGGGCATACGCCATAACTGTTTGTGTCTCCTGCCATGAAGTGCTTCCCTCTATCGGATGTTCGGAAGATTCCACACCTCCTCTGATGCCTCCGTCTGGTAATTGCATTCTCCTGTAGATATCCAGTCCGAAAAGGGCTTCATCCACTATATCAGGAAGATCATTATCAGATTCAGGGATGTATAAACAAAGGTCTTTAAAATAGTCAGGATTAAGCTCAAATAATTCAAGATACAGTCTCGGTGTCAGGAGATGGTTAATCCTCCTGTCCCAGTCCCCGGCATCCATGTATCCTCCCCAGGCATCCTGTACAATGATATCTGTTTTGCCTGCCACAAGGTTACCAAAGTTGTTCCTGTCTGTCCCGAGAGCATTAAGCCCGTTACCACTGTTCAGAAGGGAGCAGGTTGACTGAAAAACTTTAACTCCATCATCAGGATGAAAACTTCTTGGACGCACAAAATCAGTATATGGAGGTTCCATTGGGATCCCGCTCCTGTGATTGAAAACACCCTTCATAGATATCTCAAAAGCATGCCTCCATGTTGTTTCTTCTCCTATATCGAACGGGTAACTGCATCCGATCCCTTCAACGCTGATACGATACCGTCCTGGAATATCAAAACTACTGAAATCAAGTCTTATAACATCGGTTGCATTATGATTGGTCCTCGAACCAATCATCTCAGCAACAGAGCCTTTCCACTGCATTACAGCCTTTCCTGTATAAACCTTCTCATTTGTAATGTCATTTATCAGTGAAAAATCCAGGTCTTCCTTAAATGTATAACCTCCTCCACTCCCCATCCATATTGAAAGAAAAGCACATTTGTCAGGATCATCGGCCCTGAACCCTATCTGAGATACATGTACAGCCTCACTCCTTACAACAGAAGGATCGTGCACATAATATACTGCTGAAGATTTCAGATTAAGATCAGGCAAACTGATCATATAGGTCTGATTTTCCTTTAAAGGATAGGGCAGTTTCAGATACAGAAAATGCTTTGATGTGGCGAACTGAACTCTTGAAAGCTGCCATGAACTGTCAGTCCAGCCGGTAGGCCTGCTTTTTCTCCAGACCTTTTGTGGTGATACTGCTTCAATGAAATTATTGTCACCGGCAGATTGTATCTTAAAACTGGCAGGGTTATCAGCTGCCTCAGTCTCCAGATTTCTACCTGCGATCCTTTCATAAAGAGTAATTGTTTTACGATCAGTACCGACAAGAGTCCCCAGCGGGAATCCATCACGAACAACGAAAATATTTCTTTTTTCACCTAATCCTGTTGTTCCGCTCTCGGTGATAACATCTTTCGGATCAGGTATATAAGGAATCTGAATACATGGAATGATACGGCAGGCATCTATTTCAATGCAAAGGATATCTGGTGCAACTGTACCAACATTTGTTATATATGGGGAAAATTGTTCCATTCCTGTAGATGGAAGAGCTTCTCCAACTCTGGTGTCTTTGATTAGTTTTGCAGACCCTGTTGTCTGACCATC
>CAYLYN010000269.1:0-3226 GCA_964387565.1 uncultured Rikenellaceae bacterium
GTCATTGGCTCACTTCGTTCGCGTCATTCGGTTGTCATTCAATGGTCATTGGCTTCGCTTCGCTCAGCGTCATTCGGTGGTCATTCGATTGCCAGATATATCGGGATTTATTATTTTTGTATAAATCAAGTGCTAAAAGGAAATGAAATTAGATGAATTACAAGTTTATTCTCTTTCAATGGAGATGGGTGAGAAAATATGGGTTATTGTAAAGGAATGGGATTATTTTGCAAAAGACACTGTTGGCAAACAACTGGTCAAAGCTGCTGATTCTGTTGCTGCTACTCTTAGTGAAGGTTTTGACAGGTATCACTTTAAAGAGAACATCAACTTCAGTTATTATTCCAGAGGTTCTTTGTATGAAACTAAAACATGGTTAAGAAAGTCTGTTAACAGAAACCTTATCACAAAGACCGATTTTGAGTTGTTTAACAAACAGTTAGAAGACATCGGAATCAGGCTAAACAACTACATTAAATCCATAGGCAAATCCCAGTGACGTGAGCCGACATTGTAAGCCGAAGCTTCAGCGAAGGCTTAAGGCGAACCAATGACGGCCGCAGGCCCAATGACGCGCAGCCAATGACTACTTCTCCACAATCTTCAGTGTCATTTCATAGCCATTAACTTCGATGACCGGCATATTATCAGACTCGGTTCCTTTCACAGCATCATACTTCACTTCTGAACCGTCAACTATTTTTATGATGGGCTTTAATGCCTGTTCATTGATATCCAGATCAGGATATTTGATACTGGCCCTGAAACGGAAACTTGTTGTACCAGGGATAGTCAGAGTCGCTTTAATATATTTGCCATTAAGAGTAAATCCCCTGAATGAGTTGCCTGTTTCAGAAACAATAAAGCTGTCATTATAACCATTCCTTTCATTTACCGATTCAGTAAGCTTATCGATTCTGAACTTTGAGTATTTGGATTCATCAACAGAAATGGAGATTAGTTTCCCTGCAGTAAACTTATCACTATACGATGAAGTAATAGTACAATGGTCTGCAGATGAAAAACGGTATTCTGAATATTTCGATATTATTTTCAGGTCACCAGCATTATCGATAGTTACAGATCCGTTGTAAATGTCTGTATTTAAATCGCCTGATGATTCAGTCTTCAGATCGGAGTATTTTGCTGTAAACATGATATCTCCGGTTTTCGTTATATTGTAATTATCATTGTATCCGTTAACCGAAAGTGATTCACACGATGTAAAATTGACTCTTGAGTATTTAGATTCTATATTAATGTTGCCGCAGTTACCGGCATTCAGCTTGCTGTTGTACAGAGCAGCCTTTATTTTCTTTGTATCATTTAATTCAATTGTACTGTATTTATCTGCTATCTCTATGTCTGAAGATACTTTGCCCCCCGTAAAATTATCATTATAAAGATTAAGTTTAAGTGGACCTGAAGAGTCTTCCATTGTTATCTGTGAATACTTTGAATTCAGTTCAAACCGGCAACCTGCAGGTATCCAGAGCTCTCCCTCCATCCTGAATGAGCTGAGAATTACTGTTTTTCCATTACTGAGCTTCATTGTGGTTTTATTCAAAATAGTATTACGGTTATCCCAGAACCTGCTTTTGAATGCAACAGATGAAGAAGAGTTGCTGAACACCAGTTCCTTGAGGTATTTTTCAAGTATTTCGGCATCCTCGTCAGTCCTGATAACAGCGTCTATGCTAAGACTTAGTTCTGCTTCCCCTTTATCCCAGGTGTGTATAGTGAGATTACAATTATAGTTTTCCATTGTCACCCTTGCATTGCTGTTTATGCTGTATTTCCAGGTAAAGGTATTCCGGATATCCTTTGCACTGGTAAGAGTCGTAGTTGTAACTAATACCAGAAAAAGCAAAGAAGCGGTTCTAGAGATTGATCCTTTTATTGTATTCATGATTTCTTGATTTTCCTGTTTCAATTATTATAAGTTCAAGCAGACGAATTTTCTGCTCATAGGTATCGAAAATCGTATTAATAATTTTTTCATTTGGTCCAAGGATCCTGAGGTCGGCCATCGACTGCCTGTATATTGTATCAAGCCTGTCGATTTCATTATATATCTCTCTGATTATAGCTTCATCAGCGGCTGGCAGGGCCTTTATTTCCATGACCCTGTATTTTACCATTGTCTTGTATTGGTCCTCACGACGTCCCAGTGTGTTGTCTATAGATGACAGAGTAACAGTTTTCCTGATTGTGGCAGAATTGATTATATCTTTTGTTATATAACCCAGGGAAAAAAGTATTAATGCAACAGCAGCCATGTTCCTGATTCTTATCCAGTTTATCTTCCCCGATATTGATCTGACCTTTTTCTTCCTTGCTGCCAGCTCTCTCTCAATCACCTCCCAGTTACTTTTTTCGTCGGGTGATTCCACATCGAGATTTTCCCTTTCTCGTTTCAGATATTCTTCAAGCTTATGTGACATTTATTTTCTGTTTTAGATTCTTATTAAGCAGTTTAATAGCCCTGTGATACTGAGTTTTGCATGTAGATTCTGAGATTCCCAGCATCTCTGCAATTTCACGGTGCTTATACCCTTCAAGAGCATGAAGTACCAGTACAGTTCTTCCTCCTCTGGGGAGGTTCCGGATCAGGTTATGTACCAGAGCAGGATCTACATACATTTCCGTTTCATCACCGTTGTCGCGGTCATCAGGCATGTTATCGTCAAGATCATTGAATACCAGCTTGTTATTACGTGCCTGATCAATACACCGGTTAATAACAATTCGTTTCATCCAGCCAGAAAAAGAGGTGATAGAAATCAGTTCCGGCAGCTTTTCAAAGGCGGTGATGAAAGATTCCTGAAGGATGTCCTCGGCATCCATCCGGTTATTTGTGAATCTGATCGCAATATTGTACATCATCTTTGAATATTTTCTGAAAAGCATGAACTGAGCTTTAGAATCACCATTCCTGCATCTTTCAATGAGGTTACTATCGATATCGGTATGATCGTTGTTCATGTTCTCAACTTATAGACGTAACAGATAGAAAAAGGTTGGAACCTGGGATTAAAATATTTATAATAAAAATATAAACTATTCACAAATGACGGTCCGTCAGGGCCCAATGACTACCGCAGGTCAAATGACAATTAAATGACGGCCCGTCAGGGCCCAATGACGACTGCAGGTCAAATGACAATTGAATGACGGCCCGTCAGGGCCCAATGACGACCGCAGGTCAAATGACAATTAAATGACG
>CAYLYN010000269.1:3326-4701 GCA_964387565.1 uncultured Rikenellaceae bacterium
TGACGGCCCGTCAGGGCCCAATGACGACCGCAGGTCAAATGACAATTAAATGACGGCCCGTCAGGGCCCAATGACGACCGCAGGTCAAATGACAATTAAATGACGACCCGTCAGGGCCAAATGACTACACAGGATCATTAACCTATTTCCGGTTATAATCAAATACTCCGTCCCATACTTCATCTATTCTGAAGAGAGCTTTGTCCAGTGGTAAAACCTCCCATTTCCCATCTGTTTCAATACCCAGACCAATATTTTTTAATTTGAACAGGGCATCCCTGATATCGAAATCCAGGTCTGTATTAAGCTTTGTTTTAAACCACGATTCAATCTGATTATCGAGCTCTTCATCAGTTAAAGGCTTGCTGCTCCTGTTTAAAAATGCATATGCCAGAATAGTCTCCTTAAGCTCCTCTTCTTCCGAGGAGTTCAGTAGAGAATAGAATGCTCCGCTGTTATTTCCCAGATTTTTAAAGTAAAGACTATCAGATAACATTTTTGAAAATTTTATTTTCTTGTTCACGAAACTACTGTACTGACGGAACAGGTAACCTCCCAATACTCCAAGGGCAATAAGTCCCTGATTCAGAGCTGTCTTGCTGTTTAACAAATCGAGTGACTCACCTGACTTATAAGCAGCATACATTGCAATAAGTGCAGGTATCACCTTGGAACTTAACAATGAAATACCACCTCCGATGCCCGGTACCCAGAATAATATTTTATCTGTGGTCGACATTTTGGGTATTGCGTTCGGAAAAATTGTCTCGAGATCATTTTTAGGAACGCGTTTAAAGATTTTTAATACAATGCATCCGGGGTCAAAAGGCAGTTTCTTTGAACGTACCTTCTTCTCGTTAAAGTAATCTGCATCATTATAATTAAGGTAGATCATTACGCGGTCATAGTACTCAAATTCTATTTCTTTCTTCCAGAAAAAGAATTTTGTTACCTTTTCGCTTGTTTTATGGTGACCGCGTACGTACAATCCATAATCTTTAAAGTCGTTGAAGTCAATTGCGAGCTTCAGTCCAATCAGATCTGAATTTTTAAAGGCTTCCTGCAGAGTATCCTGGTCAACAGGTCTGTAATTACCTCTTTCAAGAACCTTCAGCAGAGTCTCTTTAAAGATTATGAAATCACTTTTTCCGACGAATCCTGCCCTCTCATTCGGGTTAAGATCAGGGTCGAATAAAGCATAATTCTGTTTTAGTTTTCGTATAAGGTTAAATGCTTCGTAGTGGAAATAATGTTCAAGGATTTCAAACAGCTTTTTGAAGTCCTCTGCCTCTTTTTTATCTGCCTTGTATTCTGTAATCTGTTGTTCTAGAAGGAATTCCTTGTCAAATGGGATATACTGTTCCCGTTTCATATT
>CAYLYN010000270.1:0-4663 GCA_964387565.1 uncultured Rikenellaceae bacterium
CCCACAGCACAATTCGAATCCGTAAGAACCCAGGAGAAGCTCGGAATTACTGCATCCGGCTGGACAGGGAAGTATTTTACCTCCCTTGATACAACCCAGCAGGATTTTCCTATATGGATGACAGCCATGTACAGAAAGCAGTATAAAAAACCCTGGGTATTCAATAAATCAGGCGTGGTAATTCTGAAGGAGAAAGAGATTATTGTCCTTGAAGAGGGTACTCACCTTAAAAATTCAATGCCGCATATTTTAACTAATGAGGAATACTGTACTAAGTATAATGTCGCCGGGTCTGTTGCTTTCGACCAGTGGTTCGATATTATCGATCCCTTAAAGAATAATGTGATATCCAAATTTAAGCTTGAAACCACACCTAAAGGTGATTCCCTGCTGGCCAGTAACTTTGTTTCCAGTGAGTTTCCGGCGGTTGTCCAGGATCCGGTTACCAGCTCTATTTATTATTTCTCGGGCGACTTTGCTCATACTGATATCCCTGTATGGACATCCAGATTCGTAGGTGTTCATAAACTGAAGGGACTGCTTTACTCAGACAAACCCGATGATCTCAGAAGATTTTTCTGGCTCTACTATAAACCACTTGTGAATGGTATTTTCACCAATTATTATGAATCGACGGTTAAGAAGTAATCTGCAGGATTTATGATATAAAATATTACGGGGACATGCAATTGCATGTCCCTGTTTTTGATATCCTGTTCATCCTGATAATAATTTAGTATAATGAGATTATCTGTAATTCAACCAGATCTGGTATGGGAAAATAAATACTTGAATTTTAAGACTCTTGAGGAATTGTTGCAGCCTCTTTATGGCACCACAGACCTGGTAGTTCTTCCGGAAATGTTCAATACTGGTTTTTCTATGAATACTGCTGAATTGTCAGAACCTCAAAATGGCGATACTTTTTTGTGGATGACTGAAATCAGCTGTAAGGGCAAATTTGCTGTATGCGGAAGTTATCTTGTAAGGCAGGAGGAGAAGGCTTATAACCGTTGGGTTTTTGTCGGACACGATGGAGTATTTCATTTTTACAATAAACGTCATGCTTTTTCGATGGGTGAGGAGGATAAATTTATCACCGCGGGAAATTCAAGACTTGTTTTTAACTACCTTGGATTCAGGATAAGCCCTTATATATGTTACGATCTGAGGTTCCCTGTCTGGAGCAGGAACAGGAATGATTCAGATCTTCTTATTTATGTTGCCAACTGGCCGGAAACAAGACGGAATGTGTGGGATATACTGTTAAAAGCAAGGGCAATGGAAAATCAATGTTTTGTTGCCGGCTCAAACAGGATAGGTGTTGATGGAAACGGTATCCGGTATTCAGGCGATTCGGTAATTGTTGATCCAAAAGGAGAAATAATTGCTTCGGCAGGCCAGGGTGTGGTGCAATGCATCTCAGCGGAAATTAAACTTGAAGATCTGAGGATTTTCAGGAATAAATTTCCTGTCTATAAAGACGCTGACAGCTTCTCAATTGAAATCTGATGCCTCACACCTCACACCTCACACCTCACACCTCAACCCTTAACCAGCGCCTCATATAGCACCACCGCAGGATGAATAGCAATTCTCCCTGTTCCATCCTTGATATGATGCCTGCAACTTGTACCTGGCGCAGAAATAATAGAATTGTCTCCTGAGTTTCTTACTTCAGGGAACAATACCATTTCCCCGATTTTATTGGATAACTCAAAATGCTCTTTTTCATATCCGAATGATCCGGCCATACCGCAACAACCTGAAGGTATCTCCTTTACAGCATAATTGACTGGAATTGAGAGCATATCAATTGTTGGAGCAGTTGAAGCTATTGCTTTCTGCTGGCAATGTCCGTGAAGAAACACTTCTCTTTTTTCTTTTGTAAAGAGGGATCTGTCAATCTGGCCAGCTTTATACTCTTTTGAAATAAATTCATCAATAAGATAACTGTTTGCAGCTATCTTACCTGCTGCTGTCAGTAACTCCTTTTTTGCGAGTTCCTGATATTCATCCCTGAAGCCCAGGATGGCTGAAGGTTCTATCCCAATAAGCGGAGCATCCTCCGAGATGATATCCTTTAGCCTGATGATATTCATATTAATTATTTTACGGGCTCTTCTAACCAGTCCCTTTGAAAGAAATGTCCTTGCACTTACTGAATGGTTGACAGTTATCACCTTGTATTTAAGCGCTGTAAGAAGTTTTATAGCAGCTATGCCGGTTTCAGTATCATTGAAATCAGTGAATTCATCAATAAACAGACAGACAGTTGCCTTTGGATTTTCAGGATTTATCTGATTCAGATTTTTATTAATCCATCTCCTGAGCGTTGTCTTATATAGTAATGGTATGGATCGCTCTTTAGCTAAACCGGTAATTCTCTTGAATATGCCTGAAGTAATATTGTTTTTAAGAATGAAATTATATGCAAAGGGAATTATTGAGCCAATTTTGTTAAAGAAGGTAATATTTGCAATCAGGAGAGTTCGTATTGAGATTCCATGTTTGTCATACCAGTGCTGAAGGAATTCCGATTTTATTTTTGCTATATCAACTCCTGAAGGGCATTCTGATTTACAGCCCTTGCATCCGATGCATTGATCAAGAATATCATAAATTTCCCTGTGGTCCCACGGATCATCACCCTTACCCAGGAATTCACGAATTATGTTTGCCCTGGCCCTTGTGCTTTTATCTTCATCACCTGTTGCCATAAAAGTGGGACACATTGTACCACCTATCAAAGCTGATTTTCTGCAGTCAGCGGAGCCGTTGCATCTCTCAGAGGCTCTTATAATTCCATCACTCGATGAGAAATCATAATAAGTCTCAATTTCTGGTGTTGATTTGCCCGGGATATACCTCAGACTGCTATTCATCTGAGGTGTGTCAACAATCTTTCCAGGATTAAGAATAGATTCCGGATCCCAGGTGTTTTTTATCTCTTTAAGCAGCTTGTAATTTACTTCCCCGAGCATGAATGGAATAAATTCACCTCTCAGGCGGCCGTCACCATGTTCCCCGCTGAGCGATCCATTAAATTTCTTAACAATTTTTGCTGTATCCATCCCAATCATCCTGAAGAGTTTTATGTCTTCAGGGTCCTTGAGATTGAGAATGGGCCTGAGATGAAGTTCACCTGTTCCTATGTGGGCATGAAATACAGCATCTTTTCCGTGCTTTGCCAGCATTTTCTCAATGTCTTCCATATAATCGGGAAGAGAATCTACTGCAACAGCAGTATCCTCGATCAGGGAAACGGGTTTTGGATCACCTTTCATATTTGTGAGTATTCCCAGGCCGGCTTTCCTCAGTTCCCATACCTTTGACATATCTTTCCCCTTCACTATGGGATAGGCATAGCCATATCCGGCTTCCTTCATAGAGCTTATCATAGCAGATGCTGTGGCATCGATCTCTTCCATCTTATCCCTGGCAAATTCAACTATAAGAATTGCCCCGGGACTGCCTTCAAGAAAAAAACGGTTATTTCTCTGGCTAAGATTGTCTTCGGTCAGGTTTAGTATCCTGTTATCCATCATTTCAACTGCCTGCGGATTAAATCTTAGGGCTACCAGGTTTGCTTTGAAAGCTTCATTCCTTTCCTTCAGATGTACACAAACGAGAGCTTTATTTGAAGGTGGCAGAGGGACTATGTTTAGTTTGGCTTCAGTAACAATTGCCAAGGTGCCTTCTGATCCAGCGAGTAATTTGCAGAAATTGAATTTATTAGACGAATTATTATCAAATGGTTCCGAGTCTAATAGCAGATCAATCGCATATCCTGTATTTCTTCGCTTTACTTTACGATCAGGAAATTCCTTTTTAATATGTTCCTGGTTGAGCTCATTATTCAGAATAGAATTTATATTATTATATACTCTGCCTTCAATATTATCCTGCCTGCATTTTTCGAAAAATTCATCCTTTGACATCTGCTTGAAGACAGCATCGCTGCCATCACTCAGGATTGTTTTAAGTTCAAGGGTATGATCGCGGGTTGAACCATATACGAGGGAATGCGAACCACAAGCATTGTTTCCTACCATTCCGCCAATATTGCACCTGTTAGATGTTGAAGTTTCTGGTCCGAAAAAGAGACCATACTCTTTAAGACTGATATTAAGTTCATCGAGAACCACACCTGGCTCAACTCTGACCCATCTTTCTTCTTTGTTGATCTCCAGTATCTTGTTCATATACCGTGAGATGTCAACAATAATCCCTGAACTTACCACCTGTCCTGCAAGCGATGTTCCTGCAGCCCTGACAGTAAGCCCTGTCTTATTCTCTCTTGCAAATGCAAGTATTTTCCTGATATCATCCGATCCTTTTGGCCAGGCCACCGCAACCGGTTGCTCCTTATAGGCTGATGCATCAGTTGAGTATATTGTTCTTGTTATAATATCGTATTTTATATCTCCTTCGAGGTTTTCTCCTAATGCTCTCAGTTTCTCTTCAAGTTGTTCCATTCCGGGAAAATTTATGAGCTGCTAATTTAGAAAAATGATTTAAAGAAGTCAGGAGCTGTAAAAAAAATTAGGTCCACAAACTGGATAGAAATAATATTACTGATATTAATCATGTATCTGAAAATTGTTTAATAGAACTTTTTTTTTGTACATTTATAAAAAAATAATATACACACTAATATATT
>CAYLYN010000271.1:0-4660 GCA_964387565.1 uncultured Rikenellaceae bacterium
TCTTCCTTTTCATGATTCTTGTATTGAAAATCAATCCGTTTCTGGCGGTTATGGTAGTTGCTCTGGGTGTTGCGCTGGCAGTGGGGATGCCTGTAGCAAAAGCAGTTGCAACAATTGAAAAGGGGATAGGAAGCACAATGGGAGTAATTGTTCCTGTGCTCGGACTGGGTGCTATGCTGGGAAAGCTTGTGGCTGAGAGTGGAGCCGCACAGAGAATTACCTCGAGATTTCTGAAGAATGCCAGCACAAAGAGGATACAGACTTCTATAATGGTAGCAGGATTTATCATTGGAGTGGCTCTCTTTTATGAGATCGGCTTCTTCATAATGATACCTCTAGTATTTACTATTGCAGCCTCAACAGGACTTCCTTTATTATATGTAGGATTACCTATGCTTGCTTCTCTTTCTGTCACTCATGGATTACTGCCTCCTCATCCTGCTCCGACTGCCTTAACCACAATATTCGGTGCTGATCTGGGTAAGACTTTAATCTACGGACTGACAATTGCCATACCAACCATTCTGGTCTCGGGTCCCTTTCTTGCCCGGTTCCTCAGCAAGGTAAATGCAAAGCCTATCGCTGAATTTGTTAGCCAGAAAGTAATGTCAGACGAAGAGATGCCGGGTTTCGGAATAAGTTTTATTTCAGCCCTGTTTCCTGTAATACTTATTTCACTTGCAACCATCGCAGGATTCATACTCCCAAAAGAAAATTTAATAATGAAAATACTGGGAGGTATAGGCAGTCCGATAATCGCCATGCTGATATCTGTTTTCTTTGCTGCCTACACTCTGGGTATAGCGAGAGGGAAAAATATGACTGAAATTATGAAGTCACTGGCCCATTCAGTGGGAAGTGTTGCAATGATAATGCTTCTGATAGCAGGAGCAGGAGCATTAAAGCAGGTTCTGGTTGATGGAGGTGTAAGCAATTATATTGGCGAAATGTTAAGCAGTTCAGGTCTCTCTCCTCTTTTCCTTGGATGGCTTATTGCCACAATATTGAGAATTAGTATCGGATCGGCAACAGTTTCAGGTCTTACTGCTGCAGGAATTGTACTTCCGTTAGTAAGTGGTACCGGTGTCAGTGCTGAACTGATGGTTCTGGCAGTTGGTTCCGGCAGCCTCATGTGCAGTCATGTTAATGATACCGGATTCTGGCTTTTTAAAGAGTATTTCAACCTGAGTGTAAAAGATACCCTGAAGACCTGGACAGTTATGGAAACATCTATCGGTATAACGGGACTCATTGGAGTCATGCTTCTTAATCTGATTATCTGATTCGTCTTTATCTCTGTTTTTTTTGTAATTTTATAGATCTTACGGGATTTAAAAACAACATTATTTGAGTGCAATGAAAAAGGTATTTTTCCTGATCCTGCTTATTGTCTTATTTACTTTTACTTTAAGCGCTCAGCAAGGTGCAGTGCCCCTGACTAATTTTCAGGAGAGCAGGGAAATAGAGAATCAGAGCTGGGCTATATGTCAGAATGGTGATGGCGTTATGATGTTTGCCAACAGGCGGGGCATTATGACCTTTGACGGTCAGACATGGGATTTCATAAGGATGCCTGCCGTACCCTATTCACTGTTTCATTGCCGTACCGATAACCGGATTTATGCAGGGTGTGATAATAATTACGGTTATCTTGAAAAAGATGAAAAAGGTTTTTATTCGTACAAAACCCTTTCAGGCGATACAGCATCAGTCGGACTTATAACAAGGATAAATGCAACAGATTCAACAATATGGTTTTATGGCGAGACCACCATTTCAAGGCATAATATAAAAACAAATCAGCTTGAGAAGAGATTTGTAAGCGAGGGTTCAGATGGTTTTACCGGTATGATTGTGACTCCCAAAAATATTTTTATCAATGTCATGTCCAAGGGATTGTTCCGGTTAGAAGCTGATACCCTTTTCCCGATAGTGACCGGTTACCTGCTTGAAAACAAGGAGGTTCTTTTCTCTCTGCCATATAATGATAAAATGGTGCTGCTGGGAATGGACAACAGTACACTTTCCCTATTCGACGGGATAAAATTCTACGACTCTAATATAAAGGATAATGGTTATTTAAGTGATAATATACTAACAGAAGGGATAGTAATATCCGATAGTCTGTATGCATTTTCAACAGTCGATGGCGGGGTAATTGTAGTTGAAAGAAATACAGGTAAGCTCAGGGCAACTGTTAACTACCTTAATGGTCTGCCCGATGATGAAGTTTATGCGTTAGCTGCAGATAACAGAACAGGTCTGTGGATATCGCATCAATACGGCTTAACAAGGGCAATGCTGGGCCTTCCTGCCGGAAACTTTACAATATATCCCGGGCTTTCAGGAAATCTCACAGGATCGGCATGGTACAATAATGAACTTTATATTTCGACAAGCGAAGGTGTTTTCTATCTTGATAAGATAAGGAATTACAGTGAAGTGGTGGTGATGGTAAAAAATGAAAAAGCAAATTCATCACCTGCTGCTTCAACACCTCAGCAGGAAAATCAGCCTGGTGAGCAAACAAAGACAAAAAGACGTTTGCTATCACGTATATTCTCCAGAAAAGAGTCAGCTGAAAACGTTTCGGAAATTGCAAACCCGGATCAGCCGGCACAGGAAAAAAGGACAGAACCAGGGTTTGTCAGGAAGAAAGTTACCAGGTTAAAGTCACTTGACTACAGATACAGGAAGGTTGACGGTTTGAATGATAAATCAAAGCAGCTTGTTTCAACACCAAATGGTATACTGGTTTCGACTAACAACGGCCTTTATGTAATTACTGACCATAAAGCAAGGATTGTCGCAAAGGATGAATATGTCAATCATATAAGCATGAAGTTGTCAGGAAACCGGTATTATATTTCAACTTCTTCCGGTTATTTTTACGTAACTTATGAGTCAGGTAAGTGGAAAACTAATTATCCGGACAAAGATTTTAAACAGGCTCTTTATTCAATAACCTCAAATGGCAAGGATTATCTATGGGCCGGAGGGAACAGTACTGCATTCAAAATACCTATGAACATGTCATCAGGTTCAAATGAGTACAAAACATTTACTGTTAAGAATGACTACCCTAATAAATATCTTACTGAGTTTACAAATGATACTGTCTTCCTTTTCACCGAAGGAGGTATTTATTATTACCAGGGAAGCAGTGAACAGTTTGAAGAATATAAGAGGGGAAATTCAGATGATGGCTCAAAGCTGAAATATATCAGTTCTCAGCCTGGTATTCCATGGTATTACACAGGGAATGAATGGATCTGTTTACAGGTTGATAACAGGGTTAATAGTGAAGAAGCTTCCCTTTTGAAACTCTTTGATGACATTGTATCTGTTTCATTAACAGATAATTGTTTATGGGTAGTAACAGGGAATAACCAGATATACAGGGTAGCAATGAATAGCGACCTCTCAGTTAAAAGTGAGTTCAATCTGTTTGTAAAAAGCGCCACTAATGAGGATGGTATCTATTTCAGTTTATCTGACATTAAGTTTTACAGAGGTGATAATACAGTATATTTTGAACTTTCTGCACCTGGCTATTTTAAGCATAATTCAACGCAGTACCAATACCGCCTTGAAGGAGCGATGGATGACTGGTCCCGCTGGTCTAATTCCTCAACAATTACACTGATGCCTGCACCTGGAGAATACACACTTCAGGTCCGGGCCAGGGATCTTCTTGGAAATATGAGTGATATAAAAGAACTGAATTTCACAGTTAAAGCACCTTTTACCCGGACCACTGCTTTTTTTGTGATTATTTTTGCATCAGTCCTGATACTTATTTTACTGATTGCAAGGATGAGAGAGCGCCAGCTGAAGCATGAGAAACTTATCCTTGAGGAGAAAGTACGGGAAAGAACAAAGGAAATACAGGCTCAGAAAGAGGAAATAACTTCAAGTATTGAATATGCCAGCCGTATTCAAATGGCAATGCTCCCGGTGGAAGAACTATACAGGAACAATTTTAAGGAGCACTTTATTATCTTCAGGCCACGAGATATAGTGAGCGGTGATTTTTACTGGATAGGAGAGGACGAAAAACGCATCTTCTTTACAGTTGCTGATTGTACCGGTCATGGTGTTCCGGGTGCTTTCATGAGCACTCTGGGAATATCAACCCTAAATGAAATAATTACAAATAAGAGCGACCTGAGTGCCGGTGTTATACTTAACCTTATGAGGCAGAAGATAAAAACCTCCCTGCATCAAACAGGTAAAGAGGGTGAAGCCGCAGATGGTATGGACATTGCATTTTGTGTTCTCCATAAGGACAGAAAAAAACTTGAGTTTGCCGGCGCTTATAATCCTTTAGTTCTATTCCAGGGTGGAGAACTCAAAGAATACAAAGGTGACCGGATGCCAATTGGAATTTATTATGGAGAAAAAGAGACATTCACAAACCATGAGATAAAAGTTAATAAAGGTGATACACTATATATTTTTTCCGATGGTATGTGCGATCAGTTCGGTGGTCCTTCAGGAGCAAAGTATAAGATGGCAAATCTTAAAAGGCTGCTAGCGGAGATAAACAAAAAAACTCTGAAAGAACAAAAGCAGATTATAGAAGAGGAATTTGAAAAATGGAGAGGATCATTCGGACAGGTTGATGATGTAACCATAGTAGGAGTGAGGATTTAGATGG
>CAYLYN010000272.1:0-4642 GCA_964387565.1 uncultured Rikenellaceae bacterium
CAAGAACAATCATTAGAAAAACTGTTGCACTTTTATTCATTACATACATTTCAACAACTTTGCAAATATAAAACATTTTTTTCCGGCACTTATTGTGTTCCTGCTACAAAATGATCATCCTTCCTGAGGCTGCAGTGGTTTCACCTTCAGGAGTAGTAATAATTATCTTATACGGGTAAAGTCCCCTTCCAACCCTGGCACCTCCATCATCCTTTCCATCCCATAATACAGGAGGGATTATGAATCCTGAAGAGCTGAGCTTTGTGTGGATAATTTTTATTGCCTTTCCCCCAAGGTTATATATATTAATAGTTATACCCAGTTCTTTATCAGGCCTGTTGTGTTCAACCTGTATTCTTGTTTCGTTAAAGAAGGGATTGGGATAGTTGATAAGATTAGTGATCATAAATTTACTACCAGACTCAACCACAAAGTTTATTGTGCTTACAGATGAATTATTAAAATTATCCCAGGCCTTAAGAGTAAGGGAATGAGGTCCTTCAGACAATCCTGCAAGATCATAGGTGATATGACCCTTACGATAATTGTCAAAATCATTCTCAAAATATTTATTCAGAATAAATGAGTTATTTCGATCATTATCGTAAAATGCAGTAATATCATGCCCGATGCCTGTTCCGGTTGTATTGATTCCTCCTGGGTCCTCAATAATTGCCAGCAGTCTGGGAGAACTATTTGTAATTCCTCCGTTCCTGAAGAGAGTGTCATTAATAAAGAGCCTTATTTCAGGGCCAGACGTATCTTTGCTGACAGTCTGTGAAAAGCCTCCAACAACAATGTTACTGAAATAACCCTGCATATCAAATTTGGAATCTGTTGCATAATAACTGATTTTCCCTGATCCTGGAGAATAATCTATATCCCTGGGGACAATAAATGTAAAGTTGAATTTTCCGTCTTTTGCTTTTGTTTTACCACTGAAGAGAATATTGCTCCTGACTGGGAATTCAACACTGGATCCACCATCGTTTGCAAGAGTTCTGATCATTGTCTCCTTATCAAATACAACAGGTGAGACAATTCCATTGAAGTTGTTCATGGTATTCCCGTGGTTATCTTCAATATGACCCGACACAGTAATTACTGAAAGAGCGCTGAGGGTATCTATTGTACTGCTTACAGGCTTATCGTTAACTGAATCTGTAACTACATTTCCATGCCAGGCATACGAGAGGCGCAGAGCGGGATCACCGAGAAGTGTAAAATTTCTTTTATTTGCTCCGCTTCCTGAATTATTTTTTGCCAGGCGGATGATATCACCAAATGCAAGTGAGTTTCCTGCAGAATCCCTGTCAAATGCGAAGTCAAAAATATTCCTGTTCAGGAAAGCGTTGGGAGCAGAGTAAACCAGACGGGTTGTTGACATCAGTGCGATTGCTCCGTTTTTGTTTCCCCTGAGTGTAAGCTCACCGGCAGAAGTCTTTTCTGTAATTGAACCTGTAAGATTATTTACTTCGATATCATCAAACCTGCTGAACTCGCACGTAGCAGTAATAAAAAGAGGTAGTCTCCCAGAATTCTGCCATGAATTAATATCATTTGATTTCAATATACCTTCATGTGCAAGCCCTCCCTCACTTCCATGTCCCACATAATTAAAGATCAGACAACCGGCATTAATCCTGTCATTAATAGCCTGGTTGACATTGGGATATGACTGACCGCTGACAGTCGTAGTCTGACGGAACGCATCGAGATATATTTTCTCGATATTGAAAGATGGTACGCTGTCCTGGATTATTTTTGCAAGAGATTCAGCATCTGTCAGATGAGTATTCCCGTCCTCGTCATCAGCAGTCAGACAGATTATGTTTTTCCAGTCCCCATTATTCACAGGATCGAGATATGCTCTGATCTTTGCTAAGATGATACCTGCCTGTAAAGTGTCATTTACGGGCAGACGACCAATTCCTATATCTTCTGTTCCTTCTGCTTCGCCTTCATTTTCTTCAAGGAGGCCGTAGAAGTCATCGGAAGTGAAGGATGAGACAACGACATTTGAATTCTGTGACTGGTAAGTTGGAATAAAATTTGGGTTTTCCGGCGGATTTTTTTTATTCTCAAAAGAACCGTCACCAAATAGAGTAAGATATTTCAGTGGCCTGTCTGAATATCTCTGGGATTGAAATTTGAATCTGACAAAGTTTCTTATAGCAACAATATCAGGAATCCCGCCCGAAAACTCGTTGTATATCTGTTCGGGGGTTACAACCAGGGAAACCAGTCCCTCATTTTTATGATGTATATCTGCAAGTTTCCCTGCATAGTCAAGAAACAACGGATGAGTAACAATTATCATATCAGCAGGTGAAGATCCATGCAGATTCTGTGCAGGTACAGCTGCAGTTTTTATTTTGGGTGTAAGAAAATCACTTGATGAAAAAGCAGCATAAGTCTTTAGTGTTTCAGTTGTATCAGTGAAGGTGATTAAATCACCTGATTTTTTATATTTGATCTGTTTGATATCATATGGGTCACTTATATCCCATATTACCGGATCACTGCCGTTAACGATTATTCTGAATTCAGTTACTTTCCCCGGACCTACAGACCTGTAATCGCTGTATTTTATAAAAGTTCCGTTATATCTGTTTGATATTCTTCCCTGTAATGATAGGTAATCGAGCCATCCTGCATTTTCAGATGTTGTTCCGTTATTAATGTATTTTATTTCAAAAACAGGAGAAGATGAACCAGCCAGTAAAGAATCGGAATATTCAGTAATGTTTGCATATGTTCCTGTGTAGTTATATAGGTTAACAGCAGGCACTGTTAAATTTTTCACAACAGATGAACTTTCACTTATTCTGAATTGAACCGGAATTGCAGCCCTGGCGGCAACTCTTATTTTATATCTTATCTTTTCACCGGCTATCAGGTCTTTAAAGCCGGGATTCACAGTAAGTCCGCTTAATACAGAGACAGGTTGAAACCACTCCCTTCCTGTTTTTCTAAGGTTCTCAATTTCAATTTCATGTATAAAGAGAGCATCAGATGATGATGAAATGTTATCCGGAACCGCATCAAACTCCATGGTTTCAATTTTTTTCCCTGTTTGTTCTCCGGATGTAATAAAATAGAAAGCGGTATCAGAATAGTTATGCCGCAGGAAACTGTAAGTTCTGTCAGTTTCATTAAAGATCCATCGATGGCTGGCTTTACCGTAAAAGAGAATGTATTCACCTTCATTCAGGAGCGAGTCGTTTCCCGATATATGGATAGCTGTTTCTAGGAGGTCATCAGGTGAAGGCGAGTTATTATAATATGAAAGCTGCCCCCAGTTATTTGTATAAACTCTTGGCTTTGAAGGATCAGTAATTCCAAGTTGTCTGAGCCTTGTATAGTCGATCCGGTAAATGCCATCTTCTGTAACAGCAATCTTAAACCAGGTACCTTTTGAAAGGACTGATTCTGATATCCTGTCCTGTGAATAAAGATCAGAAAATATTACAGGAATTAGCAAAAACAATATTTTCAGAATTTTCAGCATAATTTCCGGCAAAGATAAAAGATATAAATGTACACACTGATTTGTCCTGGTTTTTGCTACAGGTAAAAGTCACAGGTAATAATAACGTTATCATTGCGTTCTTATTGCAGCTATCAGACCAGATTGATATGATTATTATCCCTGAGAGCCTGAAGAGCAGGATTTAATTTTGTTTATTAAGTTTGTATCTGCATTTCTTTTTTCATTATGCTGAGACTGAATTTAGTTATACTTTTTCTGTACCTGCTATTAGCTTTTTCAGTTGATGGCCAGGAGATAGATCATGGACCCGGCTATCAGTCAGTTATGATGAATAATCCTTCTATGTCAGGCGTAGCCGGAGATGGCACACTAAGATTATCTTACCTGAACTTTTTTCCAGGAAATGGATACAATCTTCATTCTCTTTACCTTTCATACGATTCATATATCCCTGCACTTCACGGAGGAGCTGCACTTTACATCGCTGAGGATTATCTGGGAGGGACAATGAATAATCTCCGGGGGGGCTTATCGTACTCATATTTTCTTCAGGCCGGGGAGGATCTGTTTATTAATGCAGGACTTACTTTCGCGGTTTATCATCAGGGTTATAACTTCAGAAATTCTGTGCTTCCTGATCAGATAGATCCTCTGGGAGGCGTGGTTTATCCTTCATCAGAAGCACTGAAACCGGAAGGGAGGACAGTCTTCGATATTGGAACAGGATTTTCATTTGTTAAAGGCTGGCTTTCAGGAGGCATTTCGCTGATGCATCTCGCTGAACCTGATCTGTCAGTACAGGGAATGGGGAAAGAAACTATTAAAAGAAGGTTCTTTGCACACTTTAATGGCGACCTTCCTTTAGGAAAATCGAATAAGTTTTATGCACGTCCACTCATTTATGGCAGTTATCAGGAGAAATTTCTCCTGGCTGGTGGAGGTTTGTCTGTTGAAAATGAGTATGTTGCATTAAATGTTTTAGGAACCGGTGCTAGCTCGGGGAATTTTAATATGCAGACAGGATTCTCCTTCAAAACAGGTATTATTATATTCAGCTATGCATACAGGTTCAATTTAATCTCGGGAAACAGCCTGATGCCCTTGTCACTTCTGCATCAGACAGGACTGGCAATCAGTTTATATGATGTT
>CAYLYN010000273.1:0-4634 GCA_964387565.1 uncultured Rikenellaceae bacterium
ACTTAATTCAGACATTTCACAGATTGACAGCATATATGCCGATCTGAAAAAAGATCTTAAAGACAATATTGCTAATCAGGATGTAGTTGAAGCCCTGATCAGAAATTATACAATAAAAATAAAGATCCTTGAAGATATGCTTTCAATCCTCAGGGAAAATGGAAACAATGCAGAAAAAACCAGAAGCCATGAGCTGTAAAAGAGTTTTTATATTATTACTTGTCTTATTCCCGTCTTATGTTCTCCTATCACAGAGAGCTTCAGAAACACGAAGTTTCATTAAGACATTCTCATCATCAGCTGAGAGCATTCTTGAGGTTAACAACAAGTATGGTACAATTGAGATAACTACCTGGAACAGGGATTCGGTCTTAATAAGGGCAGAGATTAAAGGCTCGGCACCAAACCAGTCGAAACTTACTAAAATGTTTGATGAGATCGATGTGAAAATCACCGGATCAGGCAATCTTATAATTGCTAACACGGTTTTTAACCAGAGTATCAATGCTTTCTTTGAAAATTTCAAAGGGATGACGAGCAAGGTGATCAATTATGATTCACAGGTTGAAATAAACTACTATATAAACGTACCTGAATACGTGAATCTGCGTATCATAAACAGGTATGGCGATGTATTTATGGAAAAAACCAGCGGTGACTTTGATCTGACACTGTCAAACGGTTCATTTAAAGCTGATATCCCCGGAAAAAAAAGCAACCTGAGCCTGTCATTCTGTGATGTATCAATAAGTTCATTCAATTCAGGTAAAATTGATGCCTCTTTCTGTGATATGACAATTAGCAGCCTCAACAGAGTATCATTAAAAAGTATCTCTTCAAAATACCGGATAAACAAGGCTGGTGAAATTGAAATAGAATCACGACGTGATGACCTTTTCATTGATAACATATCGCTGCTTGAAGGAGACTCATATTTTACTGATTTTGAAATAGGCTCCCTCTCAAAATCTGTTGATATTGTATGCCGCTACGGTAATATTGACATAGATAATATAGAACCTCACTTTGAATCGGCAAATATAAACTCGGGATTCTCTGACATTTCTCTTGACTTTGATAATGAGACCTCATACAATTTGGAGATAAGGACACTTAATACCTTCCTTGCGCTTCCTACAGGAATAAATACTGAAAAACGGACTCTTGATGAAGGCAAAAAAGAGTATATAACAACCGGTACTGCCGGCCAGTCACCAGGTAAGAGGATGCTTAAGATAGATGCCAACAGGGGAAAAATTTATCTGAAATAAAATCATTTACATGCAACTTTGGAAAGAACAGCTTGTCTTTAGAATGAAATAACACAATTTAAAACTGGTATGAGCAGAAAAATAATTATAGCCTTTAGCCTGTTATTCCTGACCTCTTTTATGGTTTCAGGACAGTACGAGAACCGCCAGGCAGGTTTCAGAATGGGTTATAGCAGCGGTATTTTTTATCAGGTTTCTCATGAGGCGGGTAATGCTGAAATAGCATACCAAGGAATGCTGGGATTCAATCATAACGGACTTCAGGCGACAGGACTGAAGATATTTTATGAAACCTCGCTCGGTGACATAACTCCAAACCTAGTATTTGCCTGGGGATATGGGGGACATGCTGGATTTATATATGATGATCATATAAGGTTTATGGGTGAAGATTACTATTTCCCAAATGAAAGATTCTGTCCGCTAATCGGAGTTGACGGATGGGTATCTGCAGAATACCGTATAACTGATATTCCAATCAATATCAGTCTTAATGTCAAGCCATTCGTTGAGCTTACATTTCCTTCATTCCTCAGGGTAACACCCTGGGATTTTGCATTCTCTGTATCGTATGTATTTTAAAAATAAAAAATATAAATCAATGAAAAAGCTAATTATAATATCGGTCTTCTCGATAATTATGGCACTTCCTCTTCTCTCACAGGAGTCAGACACCCTGTATAAACCATTTGAAGAGAAAAAATCCCGGGAATATATGACACTATTCGGTCATAATAAACCACGCGGAGCTTACGGTGCTTTTAACCTGGGCTACACGCAGATAGCAGATGAACATTCAGTAATGTTCGGCGGAAGGTTTGAGTGGATTGCAGCACAGGCAATAGGATTCGGTTTCGGTGGAAAGGGATTCATCAATGAATATCATTATGAACCTGCAATCGACAGGGATGTATTTCTGACAGGGGGATTCGGAGGCTTATACGTTGAACCAATAGTTCTGCCCAGATTTCCTGTACATCTCGCATTTCCTGTCCTGCTTGGTGCCGGAGGTATTTCCTATATTTCAAAAGATATGGATTTCAACGATAACTTCATTGAAGATTCCGAAGCTTTCCTTATTGTCGAACCTGCAGCTGAGATTGAGCTGAACATTACAAGGCATTTCAGGCTTGCACTGGGTACCTCATATATATTCACAACTCCTTTCGATATAGGTAATGACGGAAATCCCGTGGCTTCTGCAAAATCAATGGAAGGCTGGAACTATAATATTACTTTTAAATTCGGAAAATTCTGAAATATTTCCCTCGGGGTACACAGACTTACCCGGATCTGATTATTTCCGGGTAAATCTGCATTTAAAAAGCTATCTCTTCTCAAAATTTCTCAAACCCTCATCAAGCCACTTTTTGTACTCATCCACATTAAGGTTTGTTGGCATAGGAGTTATCAGAGGATTACCTTCATAATCAGCAATAACATAAAGAGGTAAAGCATTTGTTTTAAACCATGATATCTCAAAATCCTCATTGATTTTTCCGATTGTTTTTTTAATTTTTCCATCCAGCTCTGATGTAATCCATTCATTTTCAGGAAGCTGAGTTCTGTCGTCAACATACAGGGCAATGATCACGAAATTATCGCGTAACCTTCGCAGCACTTCAGGATCTGACCAGACCCGTGCTTCCATCAGCTTGCAGTTTGCACAGGCATGTCCCTTGAAATCAATCAGTACCGGCTTGCCCTGCTCCTTTGCACATTCAAGACCCTGCTTCAGGTCAAAATAGCCGGTAAGACCAAGTGGCATCTCAAAAATGTCACTATGCTTTGGTTCAGAGCAAAGTGAACTGAGAGAAGGCTGATAGTTTAATGTTGATGAACTTCCCCTGTTCTGTGATATAATAAGAGGGAGGTTAAACTGTGATTTTGACTGCGATGGGAGGAACGACGAAAGAGCATTAAGAGGAGCACCAAAAAGCCCGGGGATCAGGTAAACCACGAAAGAGAATACGGCAATTACCAGGAAAAGCCTGAAAGTACCAATATATGGGAGATCACTGTCATGTGAAAATTTTATTTTACCTAGAAGATAAAATCCCATAAGTGAAAAGATAACAATCCATATTGCCAGAAACAGGTCTCTTGATAATAAGTTAAGGTTATAAACACTGTCTACAGTCATAAGGAATTTCATGCTGAACGCGAGCATAATAAATCCAAGGACAACTTTAATCGAGTTGAGCCATCCTCCTGATTTTGGCATCTTGCTCATAACCGACGGAAAAAGTGCAAATATTGTGAAAGGCAGCGCAAATGCAAGCCCGAATCCCACCATTCCTATTGTAGGGCGCAACACATCACCTGTGGCGGCTTCAACAAGGAGAGCCCCAACAATGGGACCAGTGCATGAGAAAGAGACTATAACAGTTGTAAGCCCCATGAAAAAAGCAGCAACTATTCCACCCTGGTCAACCTTTGAATCAGCAGTGGAGGCCCACTTATTAGGCAGTATAATCTCGAATGCTCCAAAGAAAGATGTGGCAAACACCACAAAGAGGGCAAAAAAGATAATATTAGGAATCCAGTGTGTACTGAGAGCATTAGCAAAACCAGCCCCTGCGCTTGTAAGCGATACAATAATTCCAAGCGAGGAGTATATCAGAACTATTGACAAACCAAATATTAAAGCCTTGGCTACAGACTTCCCCCTGTTATCAGATCCCTGTGAGAAGAAGGCTACTGTCATAGGTATCATTGGAAAGACGCATGGAGTCAGAACACCTGCAAAGCCTGCCAGCAGTGATATGAGAAAGAATTTAACCAATCCGCTATCTGGTGACGGGACGTTTTCTGCTGTATTACTTTTTGAAGAAGCAATTTTTCCACCTTCATCAGCAGACCCCTTTGCGGAACCTGAAGATATCGTTACCGAGAACTCAACATCCTTGGGAGGGGAGCATGTCTGGTTATTACATGCCATATAATTTACAAGCCCCGTTACGGTGAATGACTGATCAACAGCTGTGATCTTTTGCCTGAATTCGGCTTTTTTGCTGAATGTTTTAATCTTGAAGCCAAATGCCTCATCCATTTTTTCAACCGGCTGGATTACTTCATAGGTTTCTCCCTCGAGCTTATAAGCATCCAGTGTGTCAAAGCTGAAACTTGTTGGTATAGGACCTCCATCGGGAACACTCATTGCATAGATATGCGATCCGTCCTCAATAATAGCAGTCAGTATTATTTCATACTGATTGTTTTCCTTCTTCTCATATCCGAATTCCCATGTTACGGGATCATATATCTGCGATGAAACAGTATATGCTGTAAAAATAAATATTGTAAAAAATGTCAGTTTTCTCAGCATGATCATGAGTTTTTAGAATAACAAAAGTAATAAAT
>CAYLYN010000274.1:0-4599 GCA_964387565.1 uncultured Rikenellaceae bacterium
CTACTTGTTTTCTTAACCAGCGGCCTACTTCAATACCCGCAGAATAAGATTCTGGAGAACCTCCATTAATCTCTTTTAGCTCTTGAATTGTTAGTTCTTTCATAGTACTTCTTTTTTTTAACTAAAAAATCCAACAAATACGCCAACAAAGAAGTCAAAAACGTTCTTATTGGCTTCAATCACATCTTTGTCCATGTAATATGCCATTGGAACATTACCTCCATTAATTAACTTTAATTCTTCGATACTTAAATCTTTCATAATTACTTTAATTTTATCAAAGTACATTAAAGATTAGAATGTAATCTTTATAAACTGCCCCTTTTCTTTCTCATGCCAGGGGTTTTAGCATGGCAACGTTACCATACTAAGATCGTTTCCCAGCGTCCGGAAAAAAAGTACTCTGGGAAAAATACTTCCCCCGGAGTATTTTTTTTCTTCATCTTCTGAAATAGGCCTTAAAATGCAGCTTACTGAAATCTCAAAAGGCTCATCCAGATAAAAGGTCCTGGCAGATTTGGAGTAGACGATTGGAGCTCCTTTAGATTTTAACTCATCGATCATCTCATACATACTGGTACGACTTATTCCGAGCCTGCCGGCAAATTCATTTGGAGTGCCGGTTCTCCTTTGCTTCAACAACTTCCCAAACCTTTCTATCCGTTCGAGATATTCAAATATTTTCATAACGACTGAAATTTTGGTGAGAATTATTTCCACTTATTGTAATATTCTGATGATTCCACATCTCTCTGAAATGACCTTCGATAACAGATAATTCGGAAAAAGTTCCATCTTGCACAACAGCTCCCTTATCGAGTACAATAATTCTGTCTGCCATGCTGATTGTCGAAAGTCGGTGAGCTATGACGATAACTGTTCTATTACTGCTCTGCATATGACCTATTGTATTGTGTACGAAAGTCTCTGCTACTGAATCGAGCGAGGATGTTGCCTCATCAAGTATAAGAATACCAGGATCACGGTAGAGTGCCCGGGCTATTGCTATTCGTTGCTTCTGTCCTCCCGATAAAGTTGACCCGTTCTCACCAATATATGTACCTAAACCGTTTGGAAGGCTTTCAATAAAACCAGTCATGCCTAACTTCTCGCAAATATTAAGGGCCTTATGCAAATCGGGACTGATCTCACCAATAGCAATATTCTCTATGACACTGCCAGCAAATAGATCTATCTTCTGAGGTACGACAGCAATAATATTCCTGAGCGATTTCTGCGTGAAGTTATTAAGATCTAGACTCCCGATTCTGATAAGGCCGCTCTGCAAAGGGTAAATATTCTGGAGTAGTGATACAAGAGTTGTTTTCCCTGATCCGCTTTCGCCAACAATCGCCGTTACTTCCCCTTTCTTTATAGTTAGATTCAAATTATCAAAAACTTCCACCCTTGTTCCATATCGGAATTTAACACCCTCAAATATGACATCACCTAGCATATCAGGCACCAGTTCAATTCGATTTTTTTCATCATCAACCTCGAGATCAAATATTTCAAATAACCTGTCTGAAGCTATTCGGGCATCCTGGAATGATCTGTTAAATCCTATTATGCTTGTTACAGGAGTGGTAAAATATCCAACCACAGCATAGAAGGAGAGCAGTTCTCCCGGAGTAATTTCTGTTTTGATCACAAATCCAGTGCCCACCCATAACAAAACAAGTATTATGAAAGATGTGACAAAAGCAGATGATACAGATGAGAATATCGAATTAAGACCTGATCTGTATAAAGTTTCAAGGAGTGTTATAAATCTTGTTTCGGTCTTTAAATTTGAATAATCTTCAAGGCTGAATCTCTTAATTGTGGATATGGAGTTAAGTGATTCAACAAACTGAGCTTCCAGATCAGCACCTTTCTCCATTACTCTGCGCTGTACTTTCCTGTTAAATCGATTATAAAGCCAATAGATAGCGAAATAAACAGGGACAACGATAAGCATTATCATAGCCAGCTTCCAGAAAAAGGTAAACATCAGAATGAAAGAGACTATAAGTATAAAAATGTTCAGAACAAGGTTTATTGATACATCATTTATAAATAACCTGATCTTTACAGCGTCTCCTATTCTGGAAATAATCTCTCCTGTTCTCATATTATCGAAAAAGGACTGTGGAAGTTTTAGAAGATGCTGATAATATCCTAAAATAAGAGATGCATCAATCCTCTGTCCTGTTTTCAGAACAAAGAGATACTGAAACAGGCTGAGGAAAAGTCTGAATATGATGATTAACACCATGGCTATCCCAAGCAGATTAAGCAGATTTACATTACCTCCGGGTATCACATGATCAACAAGTTGACCCACATATAAAGAGGATGCAAGTCCAAGTACTGAAAATACAAGGGCTCCGACAAGTGATTGAATAATTATAAAACGGCTTGGTTTCACAAGCTGCCAGAGCCGTTTGTGAATTGAAACCTTTTCATCTTTAATGCTAAATTTTTCGCCTGGTGCAATAAGTACGAGGACCCCTGTCCATTCCTTTTTGAATTCCTCATGTGACAATCTATGAAATTCTCCATCTGCCGGATCCATTACTTCAACATATTTCTCATTTGCCTTAATTATGACCAAAAAATGTTGAAGCTTTTCATTAATTACTACATGTGCTATTACCGGTAATGGTATTTTGAAAATACTTTCCCAATCACCCCTGACTCCTTTTGCGAGAAATCCCATTTTTGATGCGGCTTCTATTAAGCCCAGAATATTTGTCCCTCTTTTATCAGTACCGGCATATTGACGAATCCGGGATACTGGCAGTCTAACTTTGTAATGAGCGGCCACCGAGGCCAGACATGCAGCCCCGCAATCAGTAATATCTCGTTGTTTTACCCTGATATTCATCAGATTTCAAGTCGCATTTTTTAAATATGGATTTAACCATTTATCCGTTTTATCGAATAAAAGATTGAACAAAGACCGTCTTGAGACGACAATTCTTGCATTTATACTCATCCCTTTTTTCAGGTCAGCCTTTGCACCATTTTTTGTACTCAGGGTAGTCTTCTCAGGTTTGCACCTTACCCGGAAATATGCATTCGAGGCATTATCAACGATCATATCGTCAGATATCTCCATGATCCTTGCATCAAGTAATCCCCATTCATTATAATGAAGCGCATCTACCATTATCCTTACTTTCTGGTTGGGTTTCAGGAGAGCTATATCATTAGGGTTAACATAACAGGTAGCAATAATATCTCCATCAGGAGATATCTCTGCAACAGGCTGGTTCAGACCTATTACAGTTCCTTCCTGAATATCCATGCTTTGTATAACTTCACCGGCAACCGGTGAGACTAATATTCTGTTTTTAAGTTCCTCCTCAAAATGGAGGTATTCTGCCTTAAGAGTACTTGCATCATTTCTGCGCTGCATCAGATCTGATTGCCAGATAGTCTTATGATAAATAATAATCTGATTCAGGTTTTCCTCCTCCGATTTAAAATTAAACAGACTGTTTTCAAAATCTGAATCGGGAATCAGTTTTTTCTCATGAAGTACAATATTCCTTTCATGCTCTACCTTGACTTTTTTATAACTCTGATATCTAATATTCCTCAATTTAAGCATGTTTGCATATTCCATAAAATATCTCTCTGTCCTAAAATATGAAGGATCAAGAATCAGATCGGGATTTTCAATGAGATTTAGATTTTCAAGATCAAATACCGAAGATTCATTCTCATTTATCTTATTCTGAACTGCAGTTTTCTGAGCTTTCAATGTTTCAGAATCTATAATAAGGAGGGTATCTCCTTTTCTGACTTTAGTTCCGTTTTTAATTTTCGAATATGAGATCCTGCCCTGGAATGGCGTGTATATCTTTTGTTTCTCGATCTCTGATTGAATAAAGCCTTTTGTCTGAACAGACACATCAACATATATAAAAGGCAGAAGAGATATACTTCCCGCAACAATAATAATTATGAACCAGTAAATGATCCGGCTGCTTGACGAGATTCTGATAAGATAACTCTCAAGAGTATAATCAGACAAATTGGAAGGAATCAGTTCCATAGGTCTTACAAGACAAATTTAGTGTTAGCACTATTTTTCAGGTTTCAGGTTTAAATAGCAGCGTATCCATTCTCTACTTTGATTTTTTCCGTCGACAAAAAAATCAACAGCACAATAAAGAAGTATTCACTAAACGGAAAGAACAAGCAACTTTCACATCACACTTACCGCCGCTCTTTTATATACATGTCACAAACCAATGATTCGTGACATGAGTTTTTCAGGTTTTTTCATTGCCTTCAGCAATTTATAATCGTTCTAAATAACACGCGACGTTAACCGCTGAATATCTGATTATTACAATTTACAGACTTCGATTTATAGAGTATTGATTTGCTAATTTTTTTTACCACGGAGTGTAACTCAGTGGCTCAAAAGAAAAGCCCGTCGTTATGACGAGCTTTCATAATCATATTAAAGCCCCCGCTCCGCTGACACGGAGCTGCCCCCTGAAGGGGGCTAAATCCACGTTCTTTCCAAAAAGTATCGTTAAAAACGTGTATTAACCCTCCTTTAGGCCTGCCCTGAGCTTGCCGAAGGCTGGGGGCAGGGGG
>CAYLYN010000275.1:0-4555 GCA_964387565.1 uncultured Rikenellaceae bacterium
AACAAACATTAATTCCGAAGATATCAATTCAACAACCTCAGCCAGAACGCCGTATACCTGGGATGTGACCCCTCTTTACGGGATCTCGGCAGGAGTAAGTGCAACATATAATTTTACTGATAATATTGCTGTAAGAGGCGGACTGGAATTAAATACTTTTTCCACCGGTTACAAATTAGTTACTTCATTGCAGAATTCTCAACTCTCACAGGATGTAAACGGAGATGATTTTTATAAAATTGTCGATGCTGACCTGGATTCAATCGTAAAAATGAACTTTCTGACTCTTCCTGTTCTTGCAAGTTTCACCAGCGGAAAACCAGGAAAATTAGGGTTCTATGCAGAAGGCGGGATGAAATTCTCCATCCCTGTTACAACAACATATAATGTAAAAGGTAATTATGAAACTTCAGGGTATTATCCTGTTGATGATTTAACAATTACGGCAGCAGAAATAGGCTGGTTTTATAACAGGGAGAATTTTAATGAATCCGGTGACATTAAACTGCGTGGCATAAATATGGCAGTTTATGGTTCTGCAGGGGTGAATATTCCCATTGGGTACTACTCAAATATTAATATCGGTCCTGAGATCCTTATTGGTCTTACTGACGTAATGAGTCATGTTAATAATTACAGGGATATTTTTGATAATCGATACGAACATAAGCCGACAAAAATAAAAAGTTTCGGATTAAGAGTTAGTTTTGCATACAAATTGTAGTGAGAAAGGAAAAACAACAAATATGCTTAAAAGAATATTCACAGTAACTGCACTTACAATAAGCCTTCTGGCTTCTGCACAGACGAAAACAGCTGTGTCGAGCAAAGAGGCTAAAATTGTTGATGAGATTAATCTGAGCGAAGCTGATATCGAGGTTTTCAAGGAACAAACAAAGCAGAAAGTAGATGAATTTCAGCAATATATTATTACACTGGGCAGCAAGGACCAACCAGCAGAAAAACGAGATATGGCAGAAAAAGAGGCCATCAAGCTGTTCTACAAGGGAGCCCAGATGGAAATATCTGTACTGATGCCCGACGGTTCGACACAAAAAGTCAACCGGCCTATGGAAAAATACCTGGCCAGGCTTAAATCACTTCCTTATACAAAGGTTGTAATTAAGTTTTATGATATCGCTTACATCCGTGAATTCACTAAAGGACCCGACGGGAAATACTATTCCACAGCTACAATCATCCAGGAATTTACCGGTTTCAACGAGGATAATATTGTTTACACCGATGTGACTAAAAAAGATATCGAGATTATAATCGACCTCGTTGAAGATAAGTTCTTTAATGAAAAAAGATGGAAGATTTTCCTGGGCGATATAAAAGCCTCTGAAACAAAGTCAACCTGATACCTGTGATAGCTTCAATTTTATATAAGCATGCATATCTGCTTGCTGCAGTTGTTGCTTTTGGGATTATCTCTCCCCAAACCGGCAGTTCACAGGAGATTGTGACTCCTTTAAATACAAATGAACAGATCTTCCTGGCCAGGACAAAACAGTTTAATGAATTTCTCGACAGATTTAATTATAAGACGACATTTACAGGAGATCCTGTTGATTCAGCATTCAGATCAAAACTGCCGCGTAATAAAATGATTAGTTCGCTTTTCGACCTTAAAGATAAACGAACAGATCCCTCTTCAAAAGAGTTTTCAAAAGAGTATTCAGACCTTAAGACCCGATTTATCAATGAGGTTGTCAACAATAACACAGAGGTAGGAAGATATTCCGGCAGTATAATTGCAGAAGCCAGGTCGAGGGTTACTTATAAAGGCAAGTCTCATGCTATCAGTGTCTTCCTCGCCCAGGAAACCATTGGTGAGTCACGTATCAAATGGGTTTTACTTGGGGTGAAGGGAGATGTATTCAACTTTCTGAAGATTGATACTACTTTCATACGCTTTATTCCGCCTTCCAGTAATGAAACGGATTTCATGAATCTCAAAAGAGCTCTGGAGGATGTCAGTTACCTTCAATACTATGCAGCAAAGGATTATCAACCGGATTATCTCACACTCTTTTTCTACCTGATAAATTCAGGAGTTATGAAATTCGAATATGTTGATGAGGTAATATATCATATTATTGATATCCCCGGATGGTGCATTAAGATAAAGGAATTCAACAGGAATGAGCTTAACTCAGGATGGCTCATTTCTGACCTGTCAAAAAATTCTCTTGACAGAGCAGCTTACATAAGATCCCTGAAATAACACATATGGCAGATGTTATTAAACTTCTTCCCGACTCGGTGGCAAATCAGATTGCCGCAGGAGAAGTGATACAGCGTCCTGCATCGCTTGTCAAAGAGCTGATGGAGAACTCCGTTGATGCAGGAGCTAAAAATATAAGGGTCATTATTAAAGACTCAGGTAAGACCCTGGTCCAGGTTGTTGATGATGGCAGCGGGATGTCAGAAACTGATGCCAGGCTTTCATTTGAAAGACATGCAACTTCAAAGATCACCTCGGCACACGATCTCTTTGCAATAAAAACCAAAGGATTCAGGGGTGAGGCCCTGGCATCGATTGCTGCTGTTGCAATGGTTGAATTGCGTACAAGAAAAAGGGAAAATGAAACAGGTACACTTATAATTATTAATGGCTCAAAAGTGGAATCACAGGAACCGTGCAGTGCTCCTGAAGGAACAAGCTTCTCAGTTAAAAACCTGTTTTATAACATACCGGCCAGGAGAAAATTCCTGAAGTCGGATAACACTGAAATGCGCCATATAGTCAATGAGTTCCAGAAGATCGTCCTTGCTCATCCCGATATTAAATTCTCACTTCTACACAATGACAATGAGGTTTATAATCTTCCTCCCGGAAATCTGAGGCAAAGGATCGTAAATGTATTTGGAAGACAGATTAACCAGGAACTTATTACAATCGAAACAGAAACAACCCTGGTAAATATCAGGGGCTTCATAGGTAAACCTGAAAATGCCAGGAGAACATACGGAGAACAATTCTTCTTTGTCAATAACCGTTTTATGAAGCATCCCTACTTTCATAAAGCTGTTGCTGAAGCGTACCAGAATATTCTTCCTGCCGAAGCTATACCTTCCTATTTCATTTTTATGGAAACCGATCCGGCTTCAATAGATGTCAACATACATCCTACCAAGACCGAAATAAAATTTGAGGATGAAAGATCAATCTGGCAGATTCTCATGGCTTCAGTCAGGGAAGCTCTTGGGCGATTCAACATAGTACCCTCCATCGATTTTGATAATGAAGCACTTGTGGATATCCCTGTGAAAAGTTCCTCTGCAGGCATGACTGAAATGCCGGGAATAAAAATAAATACCGGATACAATCCATTTGATAATGATACTCCCGGGACTGGAAGGCAGGAATTTATTGAGAGGTTCCACAGAGAAAAAAATGACAACTGGGAAAAGCTTTATTCAGCACTGGAGAAGGATGAGGACAGGACAGGACCGATATCAAGGACGTCGGAAACCGGCAGAAAATTCCTTTACATAAAAGGGAAATATATTGTCTGCCCTATAATATCCGGACTAATGCTTATTGACCAGAAAAGGGCTCATGAAAGGATCCTGTTTGAAAGTTATATCGACTGCCTGAGTAATGGACATTCGGTCAGTCAGGCAGACCTTTACCCGGTAACAATAGAAATGAATCCATCAGATATTATTTTGCTTAAAGAAATTGAAAAGGAACTTGTGATGCTTGGATTCCGGTTTCAGCACCCTGATAACAAGAGCATTACAATAACCGGCCGGCCATCATCTGCAACTGAAACAGATCCCCGGGAAATGCTTGAGATACTTCTGGAAGAGTATAAGAACTCTGAATCGGATCCTTCATCCGGGATCAGGGAAAAGGTAGCAGCATCAATGGCTGCGGCTTCAGCAATTCCATACGGGAAAACGCTTACACCTGAAGAGATGGAAAACCTGTTCGATACTCTGTTTGCATGCAAATCGCCAAATTATTCACCAAAGGGAAAGCCTGTTATAACAATACTCACACTTGAAGAACTGGATAAAAGATTTAAATAGAAAGAGGAGTATCGACTTTGTTTTTAACCTTTTATGTGATTGAAATAAAGTTAGTTTAGTTCATAAACTCACCCCCTTCCTTATGAAATAGAGAAGGGGCTGGGGGCGCAGCCGTCAGCCTAAGACTAATATTTTGAATAAAGTAGTTAGAAATAGTTTCCCCTCCTTTTGAAGGAGGGGTGGCCGGGACAATTGATTATCTGACTTTTAAAAAGTTCATTCCCCGGCCGGGGTGGTTGATTTATTTATTTTTTATCCTAATATTCTTTGAATAATAAAAACCTCTTCAACATAAAAGACCTTAAATCGTTCAGGTCCTCTCTAACAAACAGGTCCAAAACGGCTGAGGTAGTTTTATAGGTGATGCTAAAATCAAAAGCTCGATGGAAAAAAATTCAGAAGCCAATACAGTATCGGTAGTTACATTGTTGACTTCTGTTGTCCTTCAGAAAAACGAATCAACCACCCCGTCCCGCTCTGTTGCCAGAGCGGTCCACCCCTCCTTCAAAAG
>CAYLYN010000276.1:0-4543 GCA_964387565.1 uncultured Rikenellaceae bacterium
AATTTGTTGGACATTCAGAGACACATTTTCTGCAGAATGTACATTTCCCGGCTTCAATATAAGCAAGGTTGTTTTCAATTTTAATAGCATCAAACTCACATACCTTAAAGCATTTGCTGCATCCTATGCAGGCTACCTTGCAGGCTCTTCTTGCCGGTCCTCCCTTATCACAATTTGAACATGCAACATAAAGCTTTCTGTCTTTTTTTGCTTTTTTGCGAAGTTCTATCAGGTTCCTGGGGCAAGCCTTAACGCATGCACCACATGCCACACATTTTATGTCAACAATTACAGGAAGATTAGTTTCAGTATCCATAAACATGGCATCAAACTGGCAGGCTCTCACACAATCGCCATTTCCCAGGCAGCCATAGCTGCAATCCGTTTCTCCCAGATACAGGTTGTGCTGTATCCTGCAATCAGGTGTGCCGTTATACTTTGAAGTTTTTAGTCTGAATTCAGGTGTGCCATTGCACAGGAGTACAGCTACGGTAGGATCGATAGCGACAGCTGCCTTTCCCAGAATACCTGCTGCAGCATCCATTACTGCATTTCCTCCAACCGGGCAGTTTAATCCTTCGAAGGTTTCGGCTGTAACGAGCGCTTCTGCAAAATTACGGCAACCTGCAAATCCACAGCCTCCGCAATTGGCCGCAGGGAGAATCTCCTGAATCTTATCTATCCTTGGATCTTCATAAACCTTGAATTTCTGAGCAACAAAATATAAAATAACTGCTGCAACAGTTGCCAGCAAGCTCAGACTTATGATAGTAACGATAATAACAGGACTCATCAATCAGACTTTTATTGAAAAATTAAACTTATCATCGATTCTTTTTCTCAGCAGGTACAGAATCAGATAATAAGGCACAAGGGAAGCAACGGCAATAAGACCTGATATGAACTCAGAATATTTCAGAGATGTAAATAGTATTAAACATGAAAGCAATACTATAAGCGGCAGCAGATATCCCAGAAACAGTGCTGTAAATCCTGAGGATTGCTTCATTATTACTGTTACAGAATCTCCCTCGTTCACATCAAAATGCCCCTTAACATCAACTATTTTGTCTTGTTTGCCAGATAAAGAGCATGTGCCCTCTGCATGGCATCCGGAGCAGGCTGATTCAGAGGTTATAGTAACTGTAACAGATTCATTTTCATATTTCTGTACAATACCTTTATGAAATATAGTTTTCTCTGAGTACAGATCTCTCATTTCTTCCTTCAAATTACAGACGACAAAATTATAATTGTGCAAAAATCTGAACCTGCTTTTTATCAGTTTTTGATAAAATCGGATAATTTATCCTGAATATAAATAAGGCAGTAGTTAACTGATATTGCTCCATGACTGTCTCTGATTGAATATTCTTTTTAGTTCTGCCAATAGTACTTCATTCTTTGGATCGGAAAGCACCGGATCTTTTTCAAGTATGTTCTCAGCTATATGTCTTACATATTCAATTATCTGACCATCTTTTCCGATGTTTGCTATCCTGAGATCAAAAGGGATTCCACTTTGCTGTGTCCCTTCAATATCGCCGGGCCCCCTCAGTTGAAGGTCTGTTTCCGCAATTTCAAATCCGTCATTCGTCCTTGTCATAACCTCAATTCGTTTTACTGCTTCCTTTGACAACTTATCAGAACTCATGAGAATACAATATGACTGATCTGCTCCTCTTCCTACCCGCCCTCTCAGCTGATGCAGCTGAGAGAGTCCAAATCTTTCTGAGCTTTCAATTACCATTACTGTGGCATTAGGAATATCCACACCTACTTCAATAACTGTTGTGGCAACCAGAATATGAGCATGGCCCTCCTTAAATAATTTCATCGAACTTTCTTTTTCGGAAGGAGTCATTCTCCCATGCACAATACTTATGCAGTATTCCGGCGATGGAAATACCCTGGATATTGTATCCCATCCATCCTCAAGATCTTTATAATCCATAGATTCGGATTCCTTTATCAACGGATAGACAAAGTAGACCTGGCGTCCCTCCCTTATCTGATTTCTTACGAAACCAAATACCTTATTTCTTTCAGGGTCCGTGAAGTGCATAGTTTTTACAGGTATCCTTCCGGGTGGCAGTTCATCGATAACCGATACATCAAGATCTCCGTATAATGTCATTGCAAGAGTCCTCGGAATAGGAGTGGCCGTCATAACAAGAACATGAGGAGGATGGAGGTTTTTCTGCCACAGGCGGGCTCTCTGTTCAACTCCGAATCTGTGTTGCTCATCAATTATTACCAGGCCCAGGTTACTGAATTTCACGTTGTCTTCAATAAGGGCATGGGTACCGATAAGGATATTCAGGGAGCTGTCCATTAATGTTTCAGCTATCCTGTTTCGTGATGTACGTTTAGATGAGCCAGTCAGAAGAGATATCTTTATATCAATCCCTTCCAGGAGCCTGGTAATGGTATCATAATGCTGGTTTGCAAGTATTTCAGTTGGAGCCATAATACAGGCCTGATAGCCATTGTCGATTGCAATAAGCATGCTCATAAGCGCAACAAGAGTCTTTCCGCTACCGACGTCTCCCTGAAGCAGCCTGTTCATTTGTCTGCCTGATCCCAGGTCTTTTCGGATTTCCTTTATTACTCGTTTCTGGGCTTCAGTAAGCCTGAATGGAAGATTATTGTGGTAAAAACTGTTGAAATATTTACCTATATTACTGAATATAAATCCCTTATATCTTCTATTTCTGTTTGCCTTAAATCTTAAAAGGTTGAGCTGAATGTAAAAGAGCTCCTCAAACTTCAGCCTGTATCTCGCCTTTTCAAGCTCATCAGTATTTGATGGAAAATGTATTTTGTGGATAGCATCATGAAGTTCCATCAGTTTATACTGTGCTGTCATCCATGATGGCAGAGACTCCTGGATTCTGAACTTTATTAATTTCAGCAGCGTTCCTTCAAGCTTACTGATTGATTTGGAGGTAAGGAACTGGTTCTTAAGCTTTTCTGTGGAGCTATATTGGGCCTGCAATGCAGAACTGATCCTCTCTGAGACCTTGCTTGATGCCTCTATTTCAGGATGGATGATATTGATAATACTATTAAAGACACCGGGTTTGCCAAAAACAATATATTCTATTCCAGGAGGATAATTCGCACTTACCCACTTTGTACCTTTAAACCAGACCAGTTTTATTGTTCCTGTCTCATCCTGAAAATCTGCAGTTAGACGTTTACCTTTTCCATGACCCTCGGTAGAATATCCTTTCAGATATCCCTTTATCTGTACATAGGGAAGTTCGGGATCAAGCTCTTCAATTTTATAAAATTTTGTACGGTCAATATATTTATATGGAAAATAATAAAGAAGGTCCCTGTATGTGAATATTGATAACTCTTTATTCAGGAGCTCGGCTCTTTTGGGACCGACCCCGGGTAAATATGTTATTTTTGTGTCAAGAAATTCCTGTACAATCATCAGGGAATTTTTTAAAGAAATGCAATCCGAAATTAACTATTTTTGCCTTCCTGACCTAATTAAATAATACGGTGGAATGTTTTTTTTCAGAATTAAAGAATATCTCAGATACCTGCTCACGTCCCGTCACAGAGGGGGCCATGGAATTCATAGTCCTTTCGTTTACGATTTAGTTTCGAGAGTATTCAGGAATAAAATTGATGCAGATGTTGTCAGTAAGATTGAGCGTGTAAGGAAAGACCTTAAACGTGATAAAAGAACAATTTTGATTAACGACCTTGGAGCCGGATCTGTAAACAATATGAATGGACAAGTATTTAGGAGAGTTTCCGACATCGCAAAGCATTCATCGATTCCTGAAAAATACGGTATACTATTATCAAATCTTGCGAAACAATTCGGTGGTAAAGGTGTGATTGAACTCGGTACTGCATTTGGAATAAGTTCTATGTATATGGCTGTATCTTGTTCCGGTAGTAAAATAGACACAATTGAAGGATGCATGGAAACAGCCAGGCTTGCAGAAAATGCAATCAGGAAGGCCGGTATAGGTAATGTATCCGTTCATTGCCGGTCATTCGATGAATGCCTGCCTTCATTATTAAATAGGCAAGATTCACCGGGCCTGGTATTTATTGATGGAAATCACAGGAAAGATGCCCTTCTGAGGTATTTTAATCTTATAGCTGAAAATTCAGACAGTAATACTGTTGTTGTTCTGGATGATATATACCTGACTCCGGAAATGAAGAATGCATGGAAAATTATCAGGGAACACAAAAAAGTTACAGTAACAATTGATGTGCACAGGATGGGTATTGTTTTTTTCCGGACAGGCATTAACAGCAATCACTTTGTTGTGAGACATTAACAAAAATTAGTAATTATTAATTTAATATTTAACTTATTTAATCTAATTTCGAAAATTCAAATTTTCAGGCTACTATGAACAAAGTTATTGAGATTCATGATATTGTCAAGAACTACCAGGTAGGATCAGTCATTGTAAGAGCATTACGTTCAGTATCTCTTAATATTGAAAGAAATGAATATGTGGCAATTATGGGTCCTTCGGGTTCTGGGAAATCTACTTTAATG
>CAYLYN010000277.1:0-4520 GCA_964387565.1 uncultured Rikenellaceae bacterium
GAAAGAGCTGAAGAGGAGAGAATAACTGATTGTATGGAATGTGGTTCCTGCAGCTATATCTGTCCGGCTGGCAGACCACTTCTCGATTATATCAGGCTTGGAAAATCAACTGTAATCAGGATGGTAAGAAAGAGAAACATTAAATAACAACAACAATTCATGGACAACCTGTTTTATATATCCCATTCTCCGCATATCCAGACAAAAGAATCGACAGAAAAACTAATGTATGGAGTAGTTCTTGCCCTTACTCCTGCCCTGCTTGCATCAATATACTTTTTCGGCCTGGGGGCAATAATTGTTACAGCAACAGCAGTTGCCTCCTGTATCACATTTGAATACCTCATTCAAAGATTTATACTTAAAAAAACTCAGACAATTACTGATGGTTCTGCACTTGTGACCGGACTATTGCTTGCTATGAACCTTCCTTCAAATATTTCAATTATTTTGATAATTATCGGAAGCCTGGTCGCTATCGGAGTAGGCAAAATGACTTTTGGAGGGCTTGGCTGCAATCCTTTTAATCCGGCACTTGTTGGAAGAGTGTTTATGCTTATATCCTTTCCTGTTCAAATGACTACATGGCCTGTTCCTTCAGGTTTAAATACCGGGTATACAGATGCTTCAACAGGGGCCACTGCTCTGGCGCTAATCAAGGAAGGTCTGAAAAACGGGGAATCACTTCCCAGGTTAATGGAAAAGATTCCTGATACAATGAATATGGTTATCGGAAATATGGGAGGATCACTTGGTGAAGTATCTGCAATAGCGCTGATCATTGGATTTTTATTTATGCTCTGGAAAAAAATAATTACCTGGCATATACCTGTATCAGTAATAGGTAGTTTAGCTATGTTAACTGGTGTATTATGGATTGCAAATCCTGATGCCTATGCAAGCCCCGGCTTTCATATTCTTGCCGGAGGAGTTTTACTGGGTGCAATATTCATGGCAACTGACTATGTTACTTCTCCGATGAATCCAAAAGCTATGATAATATATGGATGCGGGATAGGATTACTGACAGGAATTATAAGGATTTGGGGAGCCTATCCTGAGGGAGTCTCATTCGCAATTCTGATAATGAATGCATTTGTACCGCTTATGAACACATATATAAAACCCAGAAGATTCGGAGAGGAGGTGAAGCATGGCTAAAACAGAATCCACCTTCAGGAATATGGTCCTGTCACTTACTCTTATCTCACTAGTTGCAGCTGCATGCCTCGGTTTTGTGTATGAATTCACCAAAGGACCTATTGAACTCACAAATCTCAACAAGAAAGTGAATGCTATCAAACAGGTAGTTCCTGATTTCAATAATAATCCATATGAAGAGATGTTCAGACTGCCAACAGGTGAAGGAGACAGCCTGGATGTTTTTCCGGCGAAGAAAGATGACGTTGTAGTAGGCTATGCAATAACCACTTATACAAGAAACGGCTTTAGCGGTAATATAATCCTCATAGCAGGATTCAAACCTGATGGGACTATTGTAAACACAACAGTTCTTGAACATAAAGAAACACCCGGTCTTGGTACAAAAATGACTGAACCTGGTTTTAAAGATCAGTTCATGGGAAAAAACCCGTCAGAATTCATCCTAATGGTGAAAAAAGACGGAGGACCTGTCGATGCAATCACTGCAGCCACAATAAGCTCAAGGGCTTTCTGCGATGCAGTTCAGAGAGCTTATAACACACTTCAGAAAGGAGAGATAAAATGAACCAGTTAACAAATTTCACTAAAGGATTCATAAAAGAGAATCCTATCCTGGTCCTGATCCTGGGCTGCTGCCCTACTCTTGCTACTACATCCTCGGCATTAAACGGACTTGGAATGGGAATCGCAACTACATTTGTCCTGGTAGGATCAAATGTAGTGGTATCATTACTGTCAAACCTGATACCCGACAAAGTCAGGATCCCGTCTTTTATCGTGATCATTGCATCATTCGTTACTATTGTTGACCTTCTGATGCAGGCATATGTTCCAGGTTTGTACGAGAAACTTGGGATATTCATCCCACTTATTGTTGTTAACTGTATTGTTCTGGGAAGAGCTGAAGCATTTGCTAGTAAAAATAGTGTTTTATCATCCCTTGTTGACGGAGCGGGGATGGGGCTTGGATTCACCGCAGCCCTGGGTATACTTGGAGCAATCAGGGAAATAGCCGGAAGCGGATCAATCATGGGATATAAATTCATACCGGGTGACGGGATACTGGTATTTATACTGGCTCCAGGTGCTTTTATTGCTCTGGGTTATATGATAGCTATTGTTAATAAAATCCGAAAAACATAATTTCTGAAAAATGGAATATATCTTAATCATTATATCAGCAGTCTTTATAAATAATGTTGTACTGGCTCAATTTCTCGGTATCTGTCCTTTTCTGGGTGTATCAAACAAAGTTAGTACAGCTCTCGGTATGTCGGGGGCTGTGACATTTGTCACAGTTCTTGCTACTATTGTAACATATCTGATTCAGGTTTTTATCTTAAATCCTCTGGGAATAGGATTTATGCAGACGATAACATTCATTCTTGTAATTGCTTCCCTTGTCCAGATGGTAGAAATAATACTCAAAAAGGTAAGTAAAGGATTATACCAGGCACTGGGTATTTTTCTTCCTCTCATTACGACAAACTGCGCTGTTCTGGGAGTTGCAATTCTTGTGATCAAAAAGAATTATAATCTGATCGAAGGCGTGGTATACAGCGGTGCCACAGCTATCGGATTCGGATTAGCTCTGGTGATTCTTGCAGGAATAAGAGAGCAGCTGGAGCTGACAGATGTCCCAAATGGAATGAAAGGCGTTCCGGTATCCCTAGTAATTGCAGGAATACTTGCACTTGCGTTTATGGGATTTACAGGGATTGTCAAGTAGCTTGTTGTTCATCCAGACCTGACCTGGCATATTACTCTTAAAAAAACTTAAATTCCCTCACTATTAAGGGATTTTAATTAAATTTGTTTAACCTGATTTACTAATTGTAAAGGTTAACGGTTTTCAAACAATAAATAATAAAATATCAGAACTGAGCTTCATAATTATGAGATAGCACCCTTTACAGGATATAATATTAAGAATATCATTATTCAAAGTCAGAAACTATAGTTCCAATTTCAAAAAATAAATAAGATGAGAAAAAAAGCTTTACTCTTACTGCTTTTATGTTTGACCACTGCAGGGATAATTTCGGCACAAACATATAACATAGTTATTAAGGGAGGCCATGTGATTGACCCCAAAAATAACATCAATGAACAGATGGATATTGCGGTCAAAGATGGCAGGATTGCTATGCTTGCTAAAAATATTGATCCAAAAGAGGGTATACAGGTTGTTGATGCCAGGGGAATGTATGTCACTCCAGGACTTATCGATATTCATGTTCATGTTTTTAACGGTCCTAATATGGATCAGCAGTATATGAACGGTCCCAACTCTGTACCTCCTGACGGATTTACTTTCCGTGTCGGAGTTACAACAGTAGTTGATGCCGGATGTGCAGGATGGAGGACTTTTCCGGAATTCAAAAAACAGACAATTGATGCTTCCCAGACAAGGGTGCTTGCTTTTCTTAATATAGTCGGGGAAGGAATGCGCGGGGGACCTTTTGAGCAGAACCAGAAAGATATGGATCCAAAAGTCACAGCAGAATTTGCTAAAAAGAATTCACAGGATATTGTCGGAATAAAGCTGGCACACTACAGCGGTCGTGACTGGACTCCTGTTAAACTGACTGAGGAAGCAGGCAGACTGTGTGATATGCCTATTATGGTTGACCTTGGAGGTGCCAGGCCAGCTCTCTCTCTCGATACACTGTTTATGCAGGTTTACCGTCCGGGTGATATTTTTACACACTGCTTTGGCCAGCTGGGAGAAAGCAGGGAGAGTATTGTTGATGTAAATACCAACAAACTCAGACCCTTTGTATGGGATGCACAAAAACGAGGTATAATATTTGACGTTGGTTACGGAGGTATCAGTTTTGCATTTTCACAGGCTATACCTGCAGTTAAAAGCGGTTTTTATCCTGATGCAATCAGTACTGACCTTCATATAGGAAGCATGAACAATGCTATGAAAGATATGCTGACTACCATGAACAAATTCATGGCAATAGGCATGGATCTTGAGAGTGTTATTAATGCCAGTACATGGAAACCTGCACAGATAATAAAACGCCCTGAATTAGGACATCTCTCTGTAGGTTCTGAAGCTGATATTGCTGTTCTTAATATGAGAACCGGAAAATTCGGCTTTTTTGATTATACGGGTAAAAAAATTGAAGCAGATAAAAAACTGGAATGTGAAGTGACGATCAGAGCAGGCAAAATAGTTTATGATCTTAACGGTATTGCCAATCCTGTGGTACTTGCAAGAAGAAGATACCAGTGATGTTCTGATTATAACTTGGTCATATGATCTGAATTATGTAATTTTAAATCATATTCAGCACTAAAAGCAGTATATTATCATTTGAAATAATACCAACCAAAATGAAAAG
>CAYLYN010000278.1:0-4494 GCA_964387565.1 uncultured Rikenellaceae bacterium
GTGAAGGACAAGCCAGTTGATTGCCACCCGTTAAATTCCGGAGTGTGGTCAGCCAGGCAGCCTATGTAGAAAAATGAAAAAGAGGTCTTCTCAGGCCTCTTTTTTCAGTCTCTTTTTATGCTCGGTTCTATTTTAGTTTAATGTGAATCTTGTTATCCTCCGGGGTCAGGTCGGTCCATACACTTTTCACTGTCACAACAAGCGGATCGAAGCTTTCCGGAAGTGCATCCAGTTTTTCACTTTCCTCTGCAGAGATCTGTTCATCGCCTGCAAAATAGGCCTTATAGGCATTTGCCACGTAGGGAGCGAAATATGCTGCGTAGGGTTCCGGCAGTCCGAACATTGCATTCAGGTAAAATGTGAAAAAACTATTCAGCCGACTGGACAGGTTGACATCAGAGTAGCTTATAAAATCCATACCCCCGGGAATTTCAGCATTGATACTGGTAACGCGTCTTGTGTCAATCTTAATAAAATTGTCATCCAGTGTCATAATCCTGAAAGAATATGGAGGTGTTACCAGTGAACCGGTTTGAATATCATAAAGGGTTTTTCCGTCATTAGAAAATTCAACAATATCATTTGCATGATAATGCCCGGTAAATATTAACCTTATCCCGGCGCTCATCAGGGCAGCTGCATTGGTGCCGGAGCCCGATATCAATGGTTCGATGCGTTTTTGACCGGCATAATGTTCAAGTATCCCGTAATGCATCATTGCCAGCACCTCTATGTTTTTATCACGGGCCTCAGCCATTTTCTCTTCAATCCATGCAAGGGTGCCGGGATTAATTGCTCCGGATACCTTTATTCGTCCGGTTGCATCAGTAGTGTATTTGCAGTTATCAATTCCCAGGATCCACAGTTTGTCATATGGCTGGCATATGTAGCTCAGCGAATTCACGTCCCTGTAAATGGCTTCATCATATCCAAAATCTCCGTAGATTTCTGCGAACTGATCGAGAGTGATATTTTCAACCGGGACAGGAGGCTCGCTGGCGAATGATAGTGCATCAGGATTAAGGATATCATTGTTTCCGGGCACTACATAAACTTTTATACCAGTATTTTCTAGTTCCTGTAGCAGGTCTCTCACGACTTCATGGCCTATTTTTTCACCGTCTTTTGTTAAGTCTCCTGGTATTAGCAGTATGTCCGGTTTCTCTACAATTAACTCTGAATGGACTTGTCTGAAAATAGGATCACTGAGCTCCAGGAGCTTTCGATCCAGTCCAAGATACGCCATCAGGGATGGACTATCCTCAATGTTGTCCGGCAAAAGAGCCGGATGGGTGTAGTGAATGTCGGGTACTACTGCGATTTTGATTTTCGGAGAAATAAGATTAAACGGACTGCAATTGCCCGGTAAGAGTTCGGGAGGATCCATAAACTGATCTTTTGCGCATGAGGCGACGAATAAGATCAGCAGCAATGAATAAAACAACCTAAGCTTTTTCATCTCTCTTGTTTTTTAATCAGGTGGAATTATTGCCGTATTTATCATATAAACAGATCATTAGTTATGTTTGAGAATATTATGAATAGTGTGCGGAAGCTCTTGCACTAATAATATAATACAAAGCTAAACCAATGGTTTATGATTGACTTGACCGTCAGTCTCAGATATTTAGCTGTGAATCTCAGAGATTCTTTTGTTTTGCAGGAAGGATTAAGGCAGGCTGTTATTTTTTCATCTCGCTGGGTGATTTCCCGAACTTGCGGGTGAACTCACGGCTGAAATAGGGCAGGCTTTTAAATCCTGTAGCATAAGACACCTCTGTTACGGTAAGGCCGGAAGTTAAAAGTAATTCTCTCGCTTTGTTGAGCCTTAACGACTTGAAATAATCGGCCAGGGTTAAGTTACTCAGGGATTTGAATTTCCTGTACAACTGGGCATGGCTCACTGCGAGTAAGCTGCAGAGTTTTGAAATACCGAATTCCTCATCCTCCAGGTTGGCTTCCAGACTCTCTCTTACTCTCATCATGAACTCGTCTTCCCTTTTTATGTCAGAATCGGAGGTCTCAGGAAATTTCTCAAGTGATCTATACCTTTCATACAGTTTTCTTCTCATGTCCACCAGATTTTTGAGCTGGAGGTGAAGCTCTCTTTCATCCACAGGTTTGGCCAGGTATGCATCAGCTCCTCTTTCCAGACCGGACAGACGTGAGGCGAAGTCGGCTTTTGCTGTCAATAGCACCACCGGGATATGGCTTGTACGGATATCATTTTTTACCTTTTCCAGCATTTCAATCCCATCCATGACCGGCATCATAACATCACTCAGAATAATATCCGGTAAAATTTTCAGGGCTTTTTCAAGACCTTTCATCCCGTTTACTGCCACCTCGGTCCTATATTCGTATTTTAAGATAGCCTGCAGGTACAACACAACATCGGGGCTATCCTCCACGATCAGCAGCAAAGGGAGATTTGCAGGAGCAATCGTGCTGGCGTCTGACAGCTCTTCAGGGGATTTCAGCTGAAAAACGGGTTCAAATGAAGAACCGACTTTATTATATTGATCATCTGCAAAAAGGGTCAGACCTGCCATTTCCGGGGAATCAGACATTGGGGCATTGCGGGTGACGGGCAGGAATATGGTAAATATGGAACCTTCATTTTTAGTGCTTTCCACAGTAATTGTCCCATGCAGGAGTTCCACCATCTCTTTTGTCAGGGCGAGGCCAATACCTGTACTCCCGGGTGATAGCTGGTGTTCCACCCTGTAAAAACGGTCAAACAGATGTTCCAGATGTTCCTTCTCAATACCGATCCCGGTGTCCCTGATCCGGATGGCAAGCATTTTTCCATTATCCGTAACTTCTGTGGTAACTTCAACCTGGCCACTTTCAGAAGTGTATTTCAGCGCATTGGAAACCAGGTTGGTAATGATGTGCATCAGCTTTTCAGGGTCAAAATCCATTTCGAAAGGCTCTCCCGATGAGAGGAATCTTAAATCTACTTTCTTTCTGAGAGCCTCTGAATTAAACTGTTCTACCAGGTAGGCAAGATATTTGTTTACATCTTTTCTGACAAGGTTAACTGAAATTGCTCCCGCTTCATTTCTGGCCAGGTTGAGCATCTGGTTGACAAGCCGTAAGAGAATATCACTATTGGTTTCTATCTTCTGTAGTCCGGCGTTCATCCATTCTGCGGGCCGTACTCTGATCAGGTCGGCCATCCCCTTTATTATTGTCAAAGGGGTACGGAATTCATGAGTAATGTTTGTAAAAAACCTGTCTTTGAATTCATTTATTTCTTTCAGATGTCGTGCCTCCAGCTCTTCAAGCTTTCGTTGCTGCCTGATAAACCAGAGTACAAAACCAAGCTCTCCTCCGATCAGAATTATGGACACAGATGTCCAGAGGATTGCGTTTAACTCAGGAGTCATCTGCTCAGGAACCTGAAGCCACGGTTTCAGGACCACCAGGAGAAAGACCAGTACAGAAAACAGAGAAAACATCGAAACTGGCAACCATATCTTTTGCCGTTGAATGGTAGAAAGAACATTTGCTATACCTGCATAAATCAGTCCTCCTGACGTGGCAATACCCCCCAATCTAATAATGGCATAAAATGTCATCAGGTGCATCACCGTTCCTATGAACGCATGTACGGCCATGTGATGTTTTGGTAAAATAAGCTGAAGGATCACTGATAATGTATAAAGACCACTGAATGCGATCATATAATGGATATAAATAGTAGCCTGGGGTGCAAAAATCAATAAAGGAATCACAAAAATTATTATTGTGCCAATAGCGAGAAAGACATGGCTTTTGAAGCTGGTTTTATTGCCCTGAAGCTGTCTGTCAGTACATCCCGGGTAAGAGAGTTTTTTCGCCAGCCATGAATTCGCTCTATTTAATAACCTGCTTTGCATAACTGGTTCGCTTGACCTCGAAATAGAATAACTTAGAGCATATCTGAATAAAATACAGAGTTACACCTGATGATTAAGAAAAGCATTATCAAAATTAAGACATTAATTAACTGATTACAAGAAATATTTGCCTGCTCAATATTTCATAAATTTGCCTGAAAATTGTTACAATGCCGGTACTGTTCCAATCAGGGAACGGGTATTTCGCCGGATATTGTCAAAGCCGAACAACATAACCGCAACTGGAAGATAGATAACAGGCTCCGGTTTTTACTCTGCCATATTCATCCGATTCCATTTTTATTTGCGGGAGAAAAAAAGTGCCCGGCGAAGCATCTGTCGCTTCAACCGGGCACCGCGTCCAAATAAAAGTAGTAAGAAATCTTATTATTTAAACAGTGAGTAGCTTAACTTGAACTGGAAGGTTATTCCAGGCTCCAGTTTGGTAAAGTACTGGTCTGTCGGGTTAAATGACCTGAAAACAGATTCCTTCTTGTCATTCAGGAGGTTCTCAATCTTGAATCCAAGCTGGGTGCGGTCATTTTTGCCGAAGTGTCTGGTTGCATTGAAGTTAAGGCTGTGAAAAGGGAGCATATAGATATCGGGCTTG
>CAYLYN010000279.1:0-4470 GCA_964387565.1 uncultured Rikenellaceae bacterium
ACCGATATTGACAAGCTGCCTTCGGCAAATGATGCAGCTCTTGCAGGGGTTTTATCAGCACCTTCAAGCTATAACCTGAAAGACTATCCATATTTTGTACCTGGTGACCCCTATGCCCAGATATACTACAGGGGTGGTAGTTTTGATAATCCCTACTGGGCAGCAGAACACACTGTATTCAATGAAAAGACTGACAGGTTTTTCGGGAATGGTTATATCAATTTCAATGCCAAGCTTGGTGCAGCAACTAACCTTAAGGTGCGCTATCAGTTAGGCGCTGATTCCTATACAACAAACTTCCAGGATGTGTTTGAATACGGACATTCAGGGAACAGGGGTTTGATTGACAATTATGGAATAACTTCGCTTACGGTCAATTCATTGCTTACTGCAAATTTCGACTGGAGGATCAGCAGCGATCTTCAGTTCAGCGCAATGGTCGGAAATGAGTTTAACCAGGGGAATAACAAAACATATTCCGAACATGGGGAGAGCTTCAATTTCGGGGGCTGGGCACATATCAGAAATGCAGTTAATGTTACAGCAAATGAATCCAGGTTCCAGGACCGCACTGTAGGATTTTTTGGAAGTGCATCACTCGACTGGAAATCACTTGTTTATCTTAATGTAACAGGCAGGAATGATATTGTCTCCACAATGCCAACAAACAACAGGACTTTCTTCTACCCTTCGGTTTCGGGAAGTTTTCTTGCATCGGAACTGGATGCAGTCAAGAATCTTTCATGGATGTCATTTGCAAAGCTTCGTGTTTCTTATGCTGAAGTTGGTCAGGCAGGTTCATACCTCGAGAATTACTACACTACTCCTGACTATTCTGGTGGCTGGTGGACAGGTTCACCTATCCTGTATCCGATTGGAGGGATTAGTTCCTATATACCTAATAACATTGAATTTGATCCGAATCTTAAGCCTCAGAATACAAAATCTTATGAGGTTGGTGCTGATCTGAAGTTTTTCCAGAACCGTGTAGGTATCGATTATACTTACTCACGACAGGATGTTGTGGACCAGATATTTTCTGTGCCACTGGCAGGATCAACAGGAGTCCGTTCCTTACTGATGAATGGCGGTAAAGTACATACTCTGAGCCACGAAGTGGTACTTTATCTGACTCCTCTTGTGCTGAATGATTTTCAGTGGGACATAAATCTGAATTTCTCGAAGATTGAAAACGTTGTGGATGAACTTGCCCCGGGTGTTGAAAGTATTTTCCTGGGAGGATTCACAACTCCGCAGGTAAGAGCAGGGATTGGAAGTACATTCCCCGTAATATATGGTGTTTCATATGTTCGTGATGACAACGGGAAGATCGTTGTTGAAGACAATCCGGGATCGCCGACTCATGGATTTCCTCTTATCGGTGAACCTGATGTTATCGGTACCGTATCTCCTGATTTTATTCTTGGAGCAAATACTTCATTCACTTACAAGAATCTCTCATTAAGTGCACTCTTTGAATGGAAGAACGGAGGAGAGATGTATTCAGGAAGTAACGGTCTTCTTGATCTCTATGGAATGTCAGCAAGAACAGAAGAACGTAATTCAACATTCATATATGATGGTGTTAAGCCTGATGGTACTCCCAATGATATTGCCAGGGGTGGCCCATCCGATCCGGGAGCACTGCAGGATCTCTATACAAACGTATTGTCAAATATTGATGAGTATTACATATATGAAAACTCATTCGTAAAACTTCGGGAGCTTTCTCTGCGGTATAAACCACAGAAAAGGTTATTCAGCACAGTTGATCTGGGTGTTTCTGTTTTTGCAAGGAACATTTTACTCTGGACTGCCCTTCCGAATTTTGATCCAGAATCGAGTCAGGGAAATACCAACATGGGCGGATCATTTGAAAGGTTTACAATGCCACAGGTAACAAGTTATGGATTCACCCTTGATATAACATTTTAATTAATACGATTATGAAAAAAGTAATTTATATACTATTTGCAGCAATCATAAGCCTGTCACTCTGGTCTTGCTCAGAAAAGACTATGGACGAGATCAACAAAAACGTCAATGACCCGACTGACATGGTATCACGATTGATCATAACAGACGCAATGACAGCCTCTGCCTTCTCTGTTGCAGGGGGTGATTTCAATTTCTATTCCTCCCTCTATGTGGAACATAATTCCGGAACCTGGAATCAGTTTTACAATGCCGACATAAGGTCGGGGGAGCCAACGAGTTCAACAACTTATAATAACTCATGGAATGCAGCCTATGCTAACCTTTACAGCCTTAGCAAGATAATCACCAAGTGTTCGGAAGGTGGTTCAGAGGAGGGTAATTATCACACTCTCGGAATAGCTCAGATACTATCTGCCTACAATCTGGCAGCACTTACCGATATGATGGGTGATGTACCATGGACTGAAGCACTCAAGCCAGGTGAAATATTTACTCCCGTGCTGGACAGGCAGGAAGCTATCTATACTGATATCTTCAAGTTTCTGGATGATGCCATTGCGAATCTGGATAAGACTACGATATTTCCCTCACTTGGAACGCAGGACCTTATATACGGAGGAGATACGGATCTGTGGAAAAAATTTGCATATGGACTTAAGGCGCGCTATACAATGCGATTATCATTTAGGAAACCAGCCTATGCTGATGTTATCACATTTGCAAACCAGTCATTTACTTCAAGTGATGAGCAGGCACAGTTCAACTATAACGGTGCCACATCTCAAAGTCCGTTCTACTCATTGTTTCAGGACAGGGATTATTACGGGGCCAGTCAGAGCCTTCATGATAAACTGGTGGCCAGGAATGACCCGAGAGATGATGTATTCTTCACTCCATATCCAGGTACAGCTGATCTGATATTTGCACCCAACGGCACCTCTACCCAGGTTCAGGGTTATTATTCAATATCTGCTCTGAGTACAAATACCGCACCAACCTACCTGATGAGTTATCATGAGGTTGAATTCCTGAAGGCTGAAGCTTATGCAAGGCTTAATAACCTTACTGCAGCTGAGACGGCGCTTAAAAATGGTATTACAGCAGCATTTCAGAAAGTAAATATCGGGCTGACAGCTTCGGAAGCATCTGATTATTATGATAATGAAGTAGCGGGCAAGTTTAATTCAGGTCCACTGGCTGAAATAATGGTTCAGAAGTATATTGCATTTTTTGAAGAAGAAGCCATGGAGGCCTATAATGACTACAGGAGACTTAAGGCAATGGGCGATAATGTTATAACACTTGTCAATCCAAATAATGCATCTAGGTTCCCGTTGCGAATGACTTACGGATCAGAGGATGTGACTACCAATGTAAATGTGCGAACAGCTTATGGCGACGGCACATATGTATACAGTGAGAATGTCTGGTGGGCAGGAGGAACCCGGTAGCTTAATCCTCTTCAAATTATAATAAAAAGTAAAATAAGATGAAAAGAATAAAATCATTAGGGATAATTATCACACTGATTATGATAATATTCGGTTGTGAAGAACTTAAGGATCCTGCTGGAGAAAGAGGTATTGCGGTCATTCCGGAGATTTCAAATATTAATCCGGCACTTTTTGACTCAAAGGATCTCGAAAACTCGTATGTGGAATTTACTGTTGATCTTGTACCAGGGACCTCTGTTGATAAATGTATCATTGAAGGATCATTTAATGGAAATCAGGAGAGGGTTGAGATAGCAGAGATATCTGCCTTTCCTTCTACAGTAAGGATAGTATCATCAGTTGCTGCCCAGAAGATAGGCATTGCACTTGACGATATTAGTAATGGTCAGGTCTTCACCTTTGAACTTGTAACTACTGCCAATGGTGTTACTACAAGGTCGAATGCCGCAATAAATGTTCCCGTTGCATGCGCATATGATGTTAATCTGGCTACAGGTAGTTATCATTCAGTTTCTTCTGACTGGAATTCAGAAGGTGATATTACAATAACTGCTGATGCTGATGATCCTTATACATTGTATGTGACAGGACTTGAAGAGATGGAAGGTCTTGTTGAAGATGTTGGTCCGCTTGTAATGCATATTAACCCGGTTGATTATTCGGTTATAGCCGATAAATCAATTCTTGCATCAGATGCCTGGGGACTTACAAATATTGCATATGAAGGAACAGGTGTATATAGCTCATGTGACGGATCATTCGTAATGTATTTCGAAATTTCAGTTGTTGAAGGTAGCTGGGGTACCTTTCAATTCACCTTTACGAGAAACTGATAGCATGTCCATTTGTTTGTTTAAGAGGGGTTTAATAAGCCCCTCTTTATTTTTGAACCTGCCCGGTAACTCATTCAGGAACCAGGTATAATATTTCATTTTATATCTAAAATAGTGTATTCATTTGTTCATTAGAATATTTACAGCTATCTTTGCACCCACAATTTTAAACAGGTTAAATAAAAAGCGTAAAAATTAATGGCAGTTAAAATCAGATTAGCTAGAAAAGGTCGCAAGAAAGTGGC
>CAYLYN010000280.1:0-4454 GCA_964387565.1 uncultured Rikenellaceae bacterium
CAAAACTTCAGGTTCACTATTAAAAGTCGCACAAAATCAATTCATTCCATAATGCTTAAAATGAAAAAGCAGGGTGTGGAATTTGAAGAAGTTTATGATCTTTTTGCTGTCAGGATTATTATTGACAGTGAACCGGAAAACGAAAAATCAGATTGCTGGAGAGTTTATTCTGTTGTCACAGATCTTTATCAGCCGAATCCTAGCAGGATGAGAGACTGGATATCCGTTCCGAAATCAAATGGCTATGAATCGCTGCATACAACAGTAGTTGGTCCCAGGGGCAAATGGGTGGAGGTTCAGATCCGCTCAGGCAGGATGGATGAGATTGCCGAAAAGGGGCTGGCTGCACACTTCAAATACAAAGGAATAAAAGGGGAAGGGGGGCTGGATACCTGGCTTTCAAAGATGCGTGAGATACTTGAATCATCTGAAAAAGAGGATACTGCGTTTCTTGACCAGGTAAAATCAGGACTTTATACCGATGAGGTTTTTGTATTCACACCGAAAGGAGACCTTCGCCAGTTGCCGGCAGGTGCCACACTTCTCGATTTCGCCTTTGATATTCATACAGCAGTTGGCGCATCATGTGTCGGAGGAAAAGTAAACGGGAAGAATGTGACAATAAGACATATCCTCGAAAATGGCGATCATGTTTCAATTCTTAGGTCAAAAAACCAGAAACCTAAACAGGACTGGCTTTCTTTCGTGGTTACAAACAAGGCAAAAACAAAGATAAAACAGGTACTGAATGAGGAGAAGACCAGAGCTGCAGCAGAGGGCAAGGAAATTTTAATGCGAAGAATGAAAAACTGGAAAATTGCCTATAGTGATACAGTTATTCAAAGCCTTCTTAATCATTATCGTATAAAATATGCAATCGACCTGTATTATTTTATTGCTATTCAAAAACTTGAGCTGCTTGAGATTAAAAATGTTCTTACTAAGGCAGTAAGTACTGAACCGGTTGCTGAAGCCGCGTTGCCTGAAGAAAAGGAGTACCGGGAACTAAAAAGTCCGCAGTATACTGATTATCTTATAATTCAGGATAAAGTTGAAGGACTGGATTATAAGTTATCCAAATGCTGCAACCCTGTGTTTGGAGATGCAATATTCGGATTTGTAACAATTTCAGAAGGGATCAAGATTCACAGGAGCAGTTGTCCTAATGCCAGTAATATGCTTTCAAGGTACCCATACAGGCTTATTGCCGCAAAATGGTCACAGTCAACAAACATACCTTCATTCGTCGCTTCAGTTAAAATAACCGGAGTTGAAGATATTGGTATGGTTAACAAAATCGCAGATATAATTGCTGATCATAAGGTTACCATGCGCAGTTTCAATTACAATATGAATGACGGATTATTTGAAGGAATACTTAATATAATGGTTCCTAACAGCGATATTCTTCACACTATTATACGTAAAATACAGGGTACAAAAGGCATTGTTAAAGCTTCGCGTATTGAAGGTCACTCCTGAAGATCTAATATCTCTGGTCAGGCTTAATTGGAAGTTTGGCCATCTTTTCAACTTCGAGTGAAGGAAACCCGAACTCTTCAACGATTTTTCCGAGCAGCAGGTAGGTTCCGCTTCCCTTAAACGGCCATAATTTGAGTGAATCTGAGAAATGTACCGTGTCAAAGAAGCTCCCTTCAGCATCGATGAAGCAACCAAAGTTCATCCAGTCATTTTTTACTGTCTTAATGTATTTGACTGTAACCAGGTGACCTACCATACGTACGGTCTTGCCGACAAATTCGATCATTTTCCGGGAAGTAATTTCACCCCTGAATGATGTTTCAAGCATATCGAACCAGCTGACGGTGACGGGGAAACCAAACAGTTCAATTTCATCATATACGTCCTCCATCTTACCCTGAGCCAGTTCAGGAAGAATAAATTTCTTAACAGGAGGAGAGAAGAGGGGCCTGATGTTTTCAGTCTTGTTCTTGTTTATCATCATATGAGCCTCCCACAGAAGAACGGCCTTTTCTTTCCCTGTAAACCTGAGAGCACCTGCTCTTAACAGCAGGATCAGTTGTTCAAGCCCCGGGGCAACCCTGGTAACAAAATCATTCAGATCTTTGAAAGGCCCTTCCGCTTCTCGTATAGTCTCGATCGATTGTGCAAGGTTGAACTCAAGGCTCATGATATGTATAAATCCTATGTAAATAACTGTTCCATAAATAGTTGTCTTGTATTTGCTTTTATTGACGCATGGAAGTTCAATGTCTGCACCAAACCGTCGTGCTTCATGCACATAAACCCATGTACGATAAAAACCGCCGAAATTGTTGATTACAGCAACCATGAATTCCAGGGGAAAGTGCGTCTTGAGGTACAGGCTCTGGAAGCTCTCAACAGCATATGATGCTGAGTGCGCTTTGGAGAATGAGTATCCGGCAAAAGATTCGATCTGCCGCCATACTTCCTGCGTGATCTCTTCGCTGTATCCTTTCTGACGGCAGTTATAGAAGAACTTGTCGACTATGCGCTTCATTTCCTGTTTTGACCTGTATTTACCGCTCATCGCTCTCCTTAAGGTATCGGAATCAGCCAGGTCGAGTCCTGCAAAGTGGTGGCATACCTTCAGAACATCCTCCTGGTATACCATTACGCCGAAAGTCTCTTCCAGCTGTTCTTTCATCACAGGATGTATATATTCGAATTTACCGGGATTATGGAACCTGTATATGTATTGCTTCATCATCCCTGATCGTGCTACTCCTGGTCTTATGACAGAGCTTGCAGCTACAAGCGTGGTGTAGGTGTCGCACTTAAGCTTTTTAAGTAATCCTCTCATCGCAGGGCTCTCAATATAGAAGCACCCCTTGGTCTCTCCGTTACGCAGGAATTCCTTTACCCTGTTGTCCTCCTTGAATTTCTGAATGGCATGTACATCTACTTCTATAGCCCTGTTCTGCAGTATTATCTCGGCACTCTCACGGATATGGCCAATGCCTCTCTGGCTGAGTATATCGAGTTTTTCGAAGCCAATTTCCTCGGCAGTGTACATGTCCCACTGTGTGGTGGGGAATCCTTTCGGAGGCATATCAAGGGCTGTATAACAGGTTATTGGTTCCTCTGAAATCAGTATGCCTCCTGCATGAATACTTCTCATATTCGGAAAATCAGCAATCCTGAGTCCTGTTGCGAAAATCGTTTCAGTTATTTCATTCCTGTTGGTTTCTGATGAAGGGTTATCGATCAGGGAGTCGATCTCTTCCTTTGGAAGTCCGTGTACCTTGCCCAGTTCCCTTACTATTGACTTTCCGCGGAACGTATTTATAGTGCCGAGAAGCGCTGTGTGGCTGTAACCATATCTCTTGAAAATATAATCAGTAACCTCATCCCGCTCTTTCCATGAATAGTCGATGTCAAAATCGGGCGGGCTGCTTCGTTTGGGATTGATGAAGCGTTCGAAGTAAAGGTTCAGGTCAATAGGGTCAACATTGGTGATTTTCAGACAGTAAGCAACAACGGAATTTGCTCCGCTGCCTCTGCCTACATGATAGAATCCCCGGGCCATTGAGTACCTTACAATATCCCAGGTGATCAGGAAGTAGGCAGAAAAGCCAAGCCTGTCAATTATCTCAAGTACATGTGCAATTCTCTTTTTAGCCTCATAGTTTTTTTTACCATACCTGTATGTCATCCCGTCCCATGCAAGCTTCTCAAGCAGTAACTTGTCGTCATACCTGCTGGCGGAGTATAGTTTCTTGTTCTTGAGACTTTCACTGTCGAAGTGAAGATTACAGTCATTTAATAGTTTTGCAGTATTCTCAAACAGCCATGGATGTTCCTTCTTCAATTTTTCAAAATACTCCGGATTCCTGAAAAACTCATCATCACCAGCATATTGTGATGGTTTTAAATGGCTGAGCAGGATATTATTGTCAACAGCCCTCAGGCTGCGGTGAATAGGTATATCATCCGGCTCTGCAAATGTTACCGGATGCAGCAGTACCATGCGGTTCCTTATAAATGGGGAATTAATTGAGATCAGTCTGTTAAGCTCACTGGGTTTTATCCATGTCCTTTCATTATCAAACAGTTCCCTCGGAGGAGTCTTTTTCAGTGAATAGATTGTATAGGCTTCACTGAAACGTGGTGCCGGAAAAGGGACCGGTGTTTTGCTGAAGTTTGAGTCTGATAGAAACTCGTTGAGTTCTCTTAATCCATTGTTATTGCGTGCAATGCATATGTAAAGAAGTTCATTTTCATTTCGGAATTCGATACCTGCAACAGGTCTTATTCCGTTCTTTTTGCATTCTGCAGCAAAATCAGGTATGGCCGTCGAGTTGTTGATATCAGTAAGTACAATTGTTTCAGCCGATGCGGCAACTGCTTTCTGAACAAGCTGTTCAACAGACATTGTTCCGTAGCGAAGACTGTAATATGTGTGACAGTTCAGGTACATAATTTTATGGCGCAACGGCGTAAAGGCGCAA
>CAYLYN010000281.1:0-4436 GCA_964387565.1 uncultured Rikenellaceae bacterium
GCGTACTACGTTCGGGACGTAGGGGCCGGAAGTTCGAGTCTTCTCACCCCGACTTCGCCCTCCGAAGTTCTGCCTTGCAGAACGAAGGAGGGCTTAATATTTCGGAGGGCTTCGTCGGGCAAAGCCCGACAAAAAGAGCGAAGCTCAAGAAAGGCTTTTTCTTTTAAGTCACTCACTGGAAGTCCGCCCTGACCGAGCGTTGCGAGCGTCAGGGCAATCTTCTCAACATACAACATTTCTTTCAAAGCTTTTCATTAAATTAGTCTTAAAGGAAAATCACATTCTAATAAAATCTAAAATCATAAATAATGAATTCAGAAGATGATGATGATTTCACTGAACCGGAAAAACTACCGATTTACAGGAAAGGTAAAGAGATTTTTGACCTCGTGCACAGGATCACCGACCTCATCCCTGAAGACAATGAGCACCTGATGTTTGCTAAATCCTGCATGCTAAGTGATGCGGCCCTTCTTACAGTAAAAGTAGCAGGTGCCGAGGCTGCAGGGTTATATGACCTGAAGATGGAAAACGCTGCAATCATCCGTAAAGCAGCAAGGGATCTGGTAGTCTCCCAGCATTCCCTTGAAGATTTTGGTTTTAAAGAGTCAGAATATTGCGAAATGGTGAGAGACCTGGTTGAAGAATACAGGCTCCTTTTCATAGACTGGGTGGCTGGATTTGATAAATGGGACTATGTTATTGACAGATGGGGTCTTTTTAATCCACCTTGTGTTGGACCTTTCGACAAAGATCCCGACGATGATATACCATTTAACGGTGTTGAAGAAGATCAGCGGGAATAAAAATTATCCGGTACTTTAGTTTTCCCTTAACATGTAATCAAAATGTACCTATTTTCTCCATGGTGTTTTGCAATGCAGTATTAGTACCAAATACCTGTAGTATATCACCTCTTCTCAGATAGGTCTCCCCATGGGGTATAAAGAAAGCATTTCCCCTTTTTACCATTATCAGGATTGCATCTTTATGGAAAGGAATCTCTTTGACCTGTGCTCCGTCGATCTCTTTTCTGGTAATCAGTATCTCCTCAACCATGAAATTTTCAAATGACTCTAGCAGTGCATGATAAGTAGTTGGACGTAGTATCAGGTTTTCAAATGTTGTAGCCAGAACTGCAGTTACATCAATGATCTTAATACCCATATTTTTTAACCTTTGTTCGATAACGGATGTGCTTGACCTTGTAATTATATTATCATGCAGTAATTCCTCTCGCAGAATCCTGCATATTTCATGGTTCGTTTCAGGCGAGCCTGTTTCTACAATGACAAAATCCGTTAAATTCAATTTAAGTTCCTTGTAAATTCTGACATCGCATCCGTCACCTGTAATACAATACAATCCTTTTTCGGAAATCTCTTCTGCCCTGTTTTTGTCATTCTCAATTATAACAGGCTTCTTACCATGCATTATCAGCCGTCTGGCTAAAAGAACTCCGGTACTGCTGCCTCCGATGATAAATGTCTTATCACCTGTTAAACGGTCTGCAGGTGACAGCCAGTTGTACAGAACAGGTGAAATAAAACAGCTGATTATTGCCATTATAATAAAACAGGCATTAATACCCGGTGTTATGACCCCCATCTCAAGTCCAATCGCTGATGCAGCAATTATAAGACTTAGCCTGGACGACATCAGAAAACCTCCTGCCATGGCTTTTCTTGTCCCGAATAATTTTCTCCACAGTAAAGCCGGAATGAACTTTACTGCAAATAGAGTCAGCATCAATAATAGAAGTATCCAAATCAACGACTGATCGAATTCCCGTAAAGCCGAAGGATCAAATTCAAGACCAACCATTATAAAAAAGATGGGTATAAAGAAACCATAACCCATCCCATCCAGCTTTAATAACATTACAGACCTTTCGTGGTGCATCATGCTCGAAACGACAAGACCAATTAAAAATGCACCCAGCAGAACGGCTTCTTCCCCAATAAGCTGAGCCATGACAACAAACAGCATTATCAGTAAAATGGTTCCCCTGATGAGTATCTGGGAAGCAGCATGCGATAACTGAAAAACCAGTTTCTTTATTAATGGTATAGATTTAAGCCTGTTGCCGATAACATAAAAGATAATAAAGATGACGAAAAGACCAAGGATGTAAAGTAATTCAGTCTGAAACCCATTCTTAATTATAAAGGCTGTAAAGGTGAACAAAATGATACTGAATATATCTGCTACCGCTGCTGCCATAATTATCATCTGCCCGAAGCGACTTTTTATTTCTCCCCGGTCCTTTAAAACCGGTACCACAATTCCAACTGAAGTGGTCACCATGATAAGTGAAAAATACCAGATATGAGAAATATTGATAATGTTCGATAGCAGCAAAGTACCACTAAGAGCCAATAAAAGTGAAAGGACGAAATAGACAATGCTTACCAGCAAAGGATTTCTTAAGAAGCGGACGAAAGTGATACGCATTCGAGGAAGAGACGCAAGTATCTGATCCACATCAATTTCAAGACCACTTAAAAACATAAGAAAGATGAAGCCGGTAAGGGCAAAAAACTCGAGAATTCTTAGACTCTCATGATCAATTGATCCAAGAACTAATCTTCCGACAAAATAACCCAGAATTATTTCAACAATTACAGAAGGTAACTTCTTCAGCTTAAAAAGAGATAATAAAATCGGTGTTGCCCAGGCGATTAAAGCAATGACCATCAGAGGAAAGTAATCAAAATGGAAGGAGAAGTATAGCAGCATGCAGGTCGTATATCTATCGATTAAAACAAATCATAATATAGTCAATTATTCATTCAAATCAAAAATCATTATTAATGGTTACCTGCTTCTGAAATATAAACCCAACAATCATCAACAGAACAGTAATAACCTTAAAGGGCCTTGTTTTTTTTATTACTTTTGCAGCTTTTGTGTCAATTGTATCATTAAATATGTCTGATGGAAAAGTTTTCCGCTTTTATACTTAAAATTAAATGGCTGATTATTATTCTGGTATCAGTAATTACGATCTTCCTTTCATTACAAATCCCGCATATTAAAATCAACTCAGATGTAATCAACTCTTTACCAAAGAATGATAAAGATGCCGCTCTTCTCAGGAAAATAGGCAGCAAATTCGGAGGAAACAAGACTGGTATGGTGATACTAGTATCAGACAACATATTCACCACTGATGTTTTGCGACATATCAGGCAGATAACTGATACTCTGGCAGAGACTGATTATATTTCTTCGGTGTTAAGTCTGACCAACGCAATTGACATTCGGTCTCAGGATGATAACCTTGAAATAGGAAAACTGATTGATGAAGAAACGATTCCTGAAACTGAGGAAGAGCTGACAGCCCTTAAAGATCGTGTTATGACCATTGATAATTACAGAGGATCTATCATATCAAAAGACGGTACCTCTGCAATAATTCTTTTCTCAATTTCAGACGAAGTCAATATGCAGTCTGTTGCTCAGCTTGTTCATGACAAAATTGAATCATTAAAGCTCCCGGAGAAGATATATTTTGCAGGTTCGCCGATGCTTATTACTGCAATTTCACGAATGATTGCTTCTGACCTCATAAGACTGATACCAGTGGCATTCCTTCTGATAATCATCGTCCTGTATATTGGTTTCCGGTCAGCCAGAGGAGTGGTACTGCCTCTTTTAACGGCAGTTCTGACAATATTATGGGTAATCGGTATAATGTCCTTGACCGGTTCAGAAATGACAATGGTTTCAAATAATATTCCAATTGTTCTTCTTGCTATTAGCACTGCATATACAATACATGTGCTTAACAGGATAAACCAGGTAAAGGATGACCTTGACAAAGCAATAGTTTCTGCACTCTCCTATGTTGCGATCCCCGTTATCCTTGCAGCTCTAACAACAATTGGCGGGTTTTTCTCATTCTTATTCGGTTCTTATCTGACAATGATCCGTGATTTTGGAATCTTCACAACACTGGGGACATTTATTGCTCTTCTCCTTTCAATCTTTTTCATTCCTGCTCTTATATCTGCACTTTCATGGAAGAATAAGAACATAACACCTGAGGAGAGGGAAGCTGAGCTTACTTTTTTTTCAAAATATCTGCATATTCCATTACATAAACTACTCTTCACCCATGCTAAAAGGGTGCTTACAGTATGGATCGTTATAACCCTGATAAGTATTTCAGGAATCTTTCTGATCAAACGCAATGTCGATGTCAGAAATTATTTCAGAAAAGACAATCCTACAAGAATAGCCGAGGAGATAATGGCAGATAAATTCGGAGGATCAAATCCTGTTTTCGTTCTGTTTAAAGGAGATATCCAGAATCCGGAAATCCTGAATAAAATGCTTCAGGCAGAAGAGTATATGAAAAGAAATCCAGGGATTGAAAAAACACAGTCAATTGCCGGCCTTATTTCTGATATTAACGGGGCGCTTGGACAAGG
>CAYLYN010000282.1:0-4353 GCA_964387565.1 uncultured Rikenellaceae bacterium
ATGGTTGATGGTGGTTTTTTCTCAGAAAGAAGACAAGGAACAAAAGAAGGATCTGCAGAGGCGTAAAACAAAATAGTTTCAGGTTCCAGGGATCCACGAACACCACCGGCACTTTTACCGAAATTTACCCTGAAATCCGCTTTATTCCCCCCTATTATTTCATTTATTTTGACATATAATTTTCCTTGCACAACATCTATTAGTGACGGGTTGCCAGATTTAGCACAGGGTGCGGATAACACAAGCTTTGATTTAGATCCCAGCCGATAGCACGAACCGTCAGACATCCTCACTTCAATCCTCGATTTCGCACCTGTCAATATCACATCTCCTTCGCCTACTTTTCTTGCTCCTTCCGTTGCAGGAACACCGTTAAATTTCACATCTCCTTTAATAAATCTGAGTGTGGCATCACATTCTTCTGAACGTTTTGCCAGAATCCACGATGTGGACATATTTGATCTGTAAGAGCACTGCATATCGCCGTGTACCATCCTTGCCAGCTCACCGGGGATGCACTGGTTGCAATTTTCAGAGAATGTATTCTCACGTACATCGGTTCCTTCAAGGTAATCGAGGTTTCCGAGTTTCATTCTCGTCGAAATACCAATAGGAAAATCAATTGTAGTAGTTTTGGAAGTGGTTTTTGGAGCTTCGTTTCTATTGAGACAGGGGTACGTTTCTTCGGAGTGCGTTTCTGAAGAGATGTTCAATGTCAGCTTTCCCATCAGAGTTATAAAATATTCATCCCCGCGAAACATCATCTGTCCGCCTTCTATAACCGGTTTACCCGCGTTTATACGTGAAGAAACAATTGAATTGGTATGTTTCCGTGCATCACCGGGGGTAGCTGTATGTGTGAATTTCAGCAGGTCATCATAACAGGGCTGTGAAGATTTTTGATCTTCCCCGGAGTTGTTTACCGTATTTATGAAATCTATGCTCTCTTCAACGCTGGTAAGTTTGAAAGCTGATAATCCGGACATGCCCGAAGTGCCTCCCGTGAAGGTCACATAAAAAGTGGCGTTAATCAGACGTTTTTCATTGACAGACACATTCCAGTCGTAACCGTCATCGGATCCTCCTCCGTTTGCAATTTTTGACACGTCCAGCGTAAATGTCACGGGGCCGCTGTAAGTTATCATCTGGGACTTGAGCAAAAAGGTGCTGGCAAGGAGAAGAATCGTGAAAATCAATAAGCGAGGACTTTTCATAATACTTTGTTATCAGGAGGGTTCACTTTTTCGTATTTGTATTTATCTGATAGCGCTTAGCAGATCGGAGTAATGGAAGAGAAGCAATCATACTTTGGTGTAAGTCATGAGGCCCATACCTCCCATATTTATGACCAATGAGTTACCACTAATCATATAGGTAGTCGTTTCAGGGTTTCCGCCTGTCTCCTGGAGGGTTAGCTCGGACTCAGTGTATGAATATGAGTAATTGTGGGTGGTTGTGTTGGTATTGTCATCAATAGTTACAGCCACGGCCATTGTCATTGTCATGTCTGTCCTGAAAGTCAGGGTTACGACAGCGGAAGTATTTGCTGATGTTCCGGTATACTCCCAGGTACCAACGAATGGGTTGGTTTCTTTCTTTTCACAGGAAAAGAGCGCCAGGCAAATAAGAATTACTGGAAGCAGTGTTAATTTTCTTTTCATTACATTATGGATTAGATTTATTGGTAATTAGTATTGAGGTGTATATCTTCTGCAATATTTATTTTCAATTACAATAGTTACTTTAAGACATAAAAGCTTAGTTTTTATTACGTTCGAGAGTGATGTTGCCGTTAACAGTAATTTTCCCTTCGGGACATGATGTGCCGGATCCGAAGGTTGAACTAAACGGTCTGGTTTCTTCTATGGTTGCCTCAATCCTGTCGTTACCGTCCCTGCCTCTTGTATACTCGCCTTTCATCTCGGCGCCAAAGGGCAGTATGAGAGGTACTTCTATTGTCTCTGACCTGTTTTCATTCTCTTCATATTCATCAGTGCATACATTAAAGGCTTTTCTTACTCGGGAAGTATATACCGGGTAATTTCTGGCGCCAAATGATATATTGATTACCGCCTTTATGGGGATTGTCGCATTGTTCCGTTCGCCCTGCACCATGTTACGCATCTCGCCCTTCATGTTTTCCATTGCCTGCTTATCCATGCTATTGTAAGCGGCCTGTAGTTTCTTCTGCATATCAGCCATCTGCTGCTGCATGTTATCCATAGCCTCTTTATCTCCAAGCATTTCTTTAGCGATAAGAAGATTTATGCCACCATCCTCGATATCGGCATAAGCCTGTCCGGCTTTTGTTTCACGCCATGTGGTCCAGTTGCCCGGCGAGACCCATTCCCATCTTCCTGTTCCATCGTTATGACACTGGGTTCTCTGGGAGCTACCTTGAATTGAGTGATCCTCTTGCATAGTCACGGTGACCTGTCCTGATATATGTTGCAGTTTGGCTCCGGCGCTGGAGCCATTAACAGGAAGGTTAAAATCACTCAGCCCAATTGTAATATTGGCATAGGTTGTCTTACGGTCACCGGCAAGGATTATTTTGTTACTCAGATCACTTGTCGGTTCTTTTATGTTACAGATGTAGGTCTGTGTGATCTCGAGTTCAATAGTTCCTGTCCAGTCATAGTGAGTTAATATGAGGTCATAAGTATTGATCCGGTCTCCCTGTTTGGTATCTCTCAGCGGCACTTTTTCGACAGGCAGAATATCACAGGAGTTATAAACCGTAATTCTGTCTGAACTGGCTTCGCTGTGATCCGGCGCCTTATATTTTAACCTTACAGGTAGTTCATCAAGCCGGAAAACCCTGTATTCTGATCCCAGTTTGGATTTTTCACCGTTCAGTATTTTGCCTTCTGAAGCATGTACAATTATGCGGTTGAATTCACGAGATGAGCGTCCTTTTGCATCCCTTAAGTTTGATATTGTGACTTCAATTTCTTCTCCCCGGTCAGCACTTTGTTTATCTGATGAGACAGTACAGATCCGGGGTCTTTTTTCAAAGTCAGTAGCAATTGCATGGTATGACTGTCCATTTTTCAGCAAGCCTTCCAGTTGATTTTCCAGTCCATTTTGTGTTGTCTGACCGGTTCTGTTTGTATTTAGAGTCCCGAGCGCTGTCCAGGTGTGGACGAGTTCCTCTTCTTCTCCAAGGAAATACATTAGTACTTTAAGGCTTGATACAACAGGCCTTTCATTAACCGGATGTGCTTCCGCACCGGGTAAACCTGTAACAATATCTATCCTGAAGCCATATTCAGGCGGTGACCACTTGCCTCCGATGCCTTCCATGTCAATATTTTCTGTTTTCCACTCTTCCAATGACTCAGCATTGACAGCTTGAAAAAGGAAGCAGTTGGAACTATGCTCAGTCAACATGGTAAGGTAAGAATCGCTAAGCGCAGCTTCACCATTGGACGTTAGCTTTCCTTCATTATCTGTATGTCCGCCATAAATATTTGCCGGGTCATATGCGCTCACATCTATTAAATAGCCATTTCTCTTACAATCATTACACTCGATAAATGATGAATTTTCCTGGCCAAATGAGGCTACGTTAATGAATAAAACAACCAAACAGATGATAGAATATCGTTTCATATAAGAATGTCTTAGTAATTATTTTATATTTGGTTACATACCCGGCATATCCATAACCTGGTACCCTTCAGGTATTTCAAACTTTCCGGGGTCGGGGGTCCATGGCTCAACATCCTTGAGTTCCATGACCGAGCCGTCAGACGATCCGTCGATATGGTTAATCATCTTTACCGGCATGTTATAATCGTTGGATGTCCAGACCGTGAACATTTTCTGGCTGGGGTTATCCTTGTTCCACAGGCCGGAACGTGTACAGGCAATACCGTTGACTGTTTCCTGTCCTTCAACCTTCATCAGACCCTCATCCTGATAATATTTGTATGCAGCTACAGGGTCGTTGCCCATGCTCATCTTGTCGGTGGCTGAGCTTTTCATTGCCATCTTTTGCTGAGGCATCAGTATGTAAATATCGGGGGAGCCTGTCTTTGCCAGTATCACGCCCTCCTGTCCGTCTTCATTGAATTCGTAACGGTAACCGGCATCGGATGAGTAAACAGTGAAAACATGATCCTTGCCCATGCTTGTGAAATACATCTTAGCCTTGAACTGAGCTTCTGCCGGCAGTATCAGCAGACCTAACGAAAGAAATAAGAATAGTTTTTTCATGATCTTGTCTTTTATTTATTTATTGTGTCATTGAACTTGTTTATTGCTTCTACCCGGTTACCGGCACCCAGTTTCCGGTAGATCTTCTTCAGATGGTACTTTACCGTATCGGGTGATCTCCCGAGAACTGAA
>CAYLYN010000283.1:0-4342 GCA_964387565.1 uncultured Rikenellaceae bacterium
AAATCAATGAATTCATGGCATGCCTGGTCGCCAAACAGCAAATGGATGGTATTTGTCTCTAAAATATACGGACCATATACCGATATGTTCCTGACACATATTGATGAGAGAGGTGAAGCTTCAGTTCCAGTGCTTGTGGAGAAAGCAAGAGTACCTTATACAGTGGTCAACTATCCTGAGTTTGTAAACAGCAGGCCCGACAGGACTTTCGTTATGAAATATGATTTTGTTGAAATTGCTCATATTTTTAAAGCTGCCAAGGAAGGATATTACGATAAGGCAAAAGAGCTTTATTATAAGTTTGAGAAACAAAATCCATATCTCTTCAAACAGGATTGTGAGGACCTTGCACTGATGCTAAGGGTTATTGGATTACCTGAGGAGGCAAAGAAATATGATGAACTGGCAAAAGTGACTATCGATACTGAGGTATTCAAAGAAACTCATAACTAAATTAAAGTGAAAGAGGCCACAGGAGGCCTCATTATCTGAGGTCGGTGGCGGATTCGAGAACTTATTATTTCCATCATTCCCAGTTACTTTCTTAACCCATCCCCGGCCCTTCCCTTAAACAATAAGGGAAGGGTGCCTATACCATGAAATTTGAGTTAAAAAAGGATGAAATATCAGCCTGAATTTTATAATTTTAGGATGGAATAGATTTGATATGGCTCGCGTTCATTATAGGGAATATCGTGGGATTACTTTGTTGGCCAGAGAATTACGTAAAAACCAGACACAATCTGAAAAAATTCTTTGGGAGGAGCTCAGAGGCAAAAAGATGATGGGATTTAAATTTCTCAGACAGCACCCGATTTTTTATAAAATTGATCAATACTGGGTTGAATTTTTCATAGCTGATTTTTACTGTGCTGAATTAAAGTTAATTATTGAACTGGATGGTCCGATTCATGATTCCAATATTGATTACGATAAGGAGAGAGATCACAAACTATCTTCAAAGGGATTATCAACCATCAGGATAAAGAATCATGAAATTAGTAACTTAAATAAGGTCCTGGAAATTATAAAAAGCTCTGTTGTTTCAAGATTAAGGTATTCTACTGAAATCTAAATATTTAGTCACCCCTTCCCTTATTGTTTAAGGGAAGGGGAAGGGGGAAGGGTTAAGATTTTTAAAAGGGATGGATAAGAAAAGTAATTCATCTATTTAAAAAATTTCTCTATCTTTGCGCTCCAATATACATGGTCGGTTAACCGAGTGGCTAGGTAGTGGTCTGCAAAACCATTTACGGCGGTTCGAATCCGCCACCGACCTCAACAAAATCCCTTAGGAACACAGTTCCCTGGGATTTTTTGTTTAATCTTATAACTAAGAACAAAATCATTATCATTGCTGTTTGGGACAGGGTAAAAATGAGGATATTACTGTTAATCAAAAAATTCGATTTCGGAGGCGCGGAAAACCATGTCCGCGAACTGGCTAATTCGCTTTCAGAATCAGGTAATGAGGTATTTGTGATAGCCGGACCAGGCAGACAGGTATCCCTTCTGAGTGAGGATGTATTGTATACAAAATTGAAAAAGTTCTTTTCTCCTGCCATCTTACAGACAGCATTCTTAATCCCTTTTCTGCATAAGAATAAAATAGATATAATACATGCACATCAACGGCAGCCGGCCCTGGCAGCATCAATAGCCGGAAGATTAACCGGGATACCGGTTGTTGTTACAGTACATGGAAGAACAAGGCTTGATCTCAGATCATGGATCTCAAGAATTCTACCTTCTAAAATAATCTTCGTCAGCAAAATTGTACTTGAAGTTTCTGCAAAATATGAACAGATTAAGAATAAGTCAGTTATAATTCCAAACTGGATCATTTTGCCGGAAAAAACTATAAAAAAAGTACCCTGGTCAATAAGCTATATAAGCAGGATTGACAAAAAGCACTCAAGTCTGATATTAATGATCATCAAGGAAGTTCTTGGTGTACTTGTAGTGAAATACCCGTATCTGACATTTCGTATTATTGGTGAAGGAGAATATCTTGATGTGATCAGGAAGGAGGCGGAATTATTTAACCGGCAAATTAAAAGAGAAGCTGTTATCGTATGTGGTTTCATTCTCGATACACGGGAAAAGTTACAGGAATCTGTACTTGTTATAGGGGTAGGCAGAGTTGCACTCGAGGCACTTTCATGCGGCACCCCTGTATTATCAATGAACAGGCAGAGAATGGGATCACTTGTTTCACTGGAAAATTATCATTCGTATCAGGTATCAAATTTTATTGCAGCCGGCAGTGATCCACCTGAAAAGAATATCCTGCTTAAAGAGCTAAATAGGTTCCTGACCGACGTTGAATTCTGGCAGAAAGAAGCTGATCTTCTAAAAGAAAAAGTAAGAAACGATTATAATGAAGCGAAAATTACAGGTGAAATAATCAGCATTTACAATTCACTGATCCGCTGATGATAGTCATTGTTTCAGCCAACACTAATCCTTATTAAAGAACTGGATGAAAGAATATTGCTACAATGTGGTAAATGTTACCTCATTACCATAACCAATACCAACATCATTAACAGCATAGGCCCTGACATAATATTTAGTTCCACCTCTCAAACCTTTTATGCTGCTTGAAAATTGCTTCTGTCCGGTCATTTCTGAAGTTTTGAAATCCTGGATTGTAGGTTCAGGCTCCGTACTCCAGCATACACCCTGGGATATAACAGATGAGCTGCCTTCGTCAATAACTGTCCCTCCTGAAACTGCAGAAGTTATTGTAACCAGTAAAACATCCCATGTTTCCAGTACCGGGACCTCCTTTTTCATGCAGGATCCTGAAAGAAGCATTAGAATAACCAGTGTAAAAACAATTTTATGGGTATTTTTAAATCCTGCTTTCATATGTCTGTAATTATAGAGGTGTGCAAAAATAAGCAAAAAGTAATTTATTTGGTAAAAATTGTTATCTATGTGCCAAAAGGATTATAATAGATGACCCGATTGGAAGTTAAACTAATCCTGCAAAGACTATCTCAGTAATATTATGTCAGCTTAATGAATACATTTCTTACTTCAATACACCCCGATCTTACTCCCGGTTTTTTTCTTCTGTTTCTTCTTTCCTCCCTTACAATAGGGATGTCAAAAGCAGGTCTCAGTGGACTGGGACTTGTTATGGTTCCGCTGATGGCACTCATATTCGGAGCAAGGGAATCGACAGGTATAATTCTTCCCATGCTCATCACTGCTGATATAATGGCTGTAATTTACTATCGAAGCCATGCCGTATGGAAACATATTCTAAGGGTAATGCCATGGGCAGTGGCCGGAATAATAATTGCCCTGATAACCGGAAACCTTATAAACGATAACCAGTTCAGGATAATATTGCTGACTGTTGTCTGGATAATGCTGATTTTAATGCTGGCAAATGACCTGAGACAAAAAAGAGGAACAGAAATCCCTGAAAATCATCTCTTTGCCTCACTAATGGGACTGACAGGCGGATTCTCAACCATGATAGGCAATGCTGCAGGGCCGGTTTTCACACTATATTTTCTTTCAATGCACCTGCCTAAAAAAGAGTTCATCGGTACCAGTGCCTGGCTCTTCCTTATACTGAATGTATCAAAACTGCCCCTTCAGGCTTTCGTATGGAATAACATTACACTTAATACTCTTAAAGCCGATTTAATCGCCGTACCGGTTATTGTTGGTGGAATTTTCCTGGGTATATGGATTGTAAAGCTCCTGCCGGAGAGGATCTACAGGTTTTTTGTGATTTTTGCAACAATGGCTACCTCATTGCTGCTTTTTCTTTGATTAACGGCTGAGTACAACACTCACAGAAGATATCTTACCTCCCATTGGCGGATTAAGCTTCGAGACCTTGACTGTTGCCTTCTTTATTCCCTGCATTTCAGAATAAAGTGAATTAAGTATCCTCCCTGCAATATTTTCCAGAAGATGCGACTTCTTTTCCATCTCCTGCTTTACAATCTGGTAAGCATGCTGGTAATTAACAGCATCCTTAAGGTTGTCACTCTCAGATGGAATCTGCATCTCTGTCTCAATGGTCAGATCAACAAGGAACTTATTGCCAACAATCCTCTCCTCCTTATAATGCCCATGAAAGGAGTAAAACTCCATACCTTCAATCTGTATTAATCCCATAAACTGCTTATATTATCGATTTATTCAGAGGTTGTCTGAAAAGGAGAGATCCTTTAACCACAAGGGGCACAAAGGAAAACATTAAGAATCCAAAGAGCTGAAATACTGTAAATTATCTTTGTGATCTCTGAGCAATCTTTGTGTTCTCTGTGGTTAAAAAGCTCTTTTAAGACAACCTCTATTTTAAAAATAATTG
>CAYLYN010000284.1:0-4295 GCA_964387565.1 uncultured Rikenellaceae bacterium
TTTAATCTTTTAGGCGATATTTTCTGATATGTTTATAATAAAAATATATAGATAACACATCATTTGTGACTGCGGTGATTAAATAAGCAAACGTGTGTTTTTTCAGGCTAACATCAGATTTCATGTCCTATGCGCAAACGGCCGTCTAATCGATAAATAAGCATACTTCATTTGCACTCTTTGGGGGCTGGTGGCACCACATAAAAAAGAGTGAGAGTGTGAGCGAGAGTGAGCACCTCACTCTTTTTTCTCGCTCTCACACTCACACTCACACTGAACACAGAAGAAATTGTAAGTATGCCAGTGTCTGTTTTAATTATGAAATGGAAATCTGTCTTGCAGGTTTGGGCCTGGCTTCCTCCTTTTTAGGGATGATTATACGAAGAATGCCATTCTCATATTTTGCTTCTATTTTGTCACTGTCAGCCGTATTTGGCAATGTAAATGAACGACTGAATGACTGATAACTGAACTCCCTGAGAGAAAACTGCTGTCCCTCTTTTGTCTCATTCGCAATTTCCTTTTCCGACGAAATTGTAAGAAGATCATGGTTCAGTTCAATTTTTACGTCATCTTTTGTAAAACCAGGGGCAGCAACCTCTACCTCAAAGTCGACGTTGCTCTCCTTGATGTTAACAGATGGCAGGGTAGTATTCGTATTTGAATAATTCCGGCTCGACCAGTCAAATAATTCATTGTCAAAAAAACGGTCGAACAACGACGGATACTGGTTGGTAAATCTCATAAGTGCCATAGCTTTGTCCTCCATTTTTTAATTAAACATTTATATCTTCATATGAAAGAATACTCAAAAAAAATACCAGATTATAAAATGAATCTATCACACATTTATACAAATAGAATTTGTTGATTTTCAAATTTTTAGATTAATGACATAAAATGTCATAATGACATGATTAAAAGGCAGTTAGCGTCATTATGACAGACAATATATTATAATAAAAAGGCTGGCATAATCAGGATAGTTCTGACTCTTGTTTATAAAGTCATGCTCACCTTCCTGAAAGGATCCAGAATTTCTTCCGGGCAGAATCGCTTCTGTTTACTCAATATTTCATTATTTTAGTCTGATGTTGCCAACAGGCCAACTTATTCTTTTAACGTACATTATGGAAGACGACAGACCAACTATCAGAGAAACCTGGTTTTACATAGCAATTGCAGGAATATTTATGCTGATAATCTGCCATTCGTGGCTTTCAGACGGGATGTTCATGGATGGAACAATATATGCAATTCTCTCCAGGAATATGGCTAATGGATCAGGCACATTCTGGCATCCGCATCTTACAGATATTCTATTCCCGGTTTTTGTTGAACACCCGCCACTTGCATTCGGACTTGAAGGGATTCTCTTCAGGATCTTTGGCGACAACAGGTTTATCGAAAGAGCCTATTCACTAATGACAACAATTGTAACCGGGATAATAATAGTCTCAATCTGGAAGCAAACATTACGAAAATCACCAACAGGGTGGCTGCCGTTATTATTCTGGATCACAATGGAAACAGTTGCCTGGGCCTCTGTAAACCACATGCTTGAGAATACACTTGTTATTTTTATATGTCTGTCAGTATTATTCTGTTTAAAAAGCCAGCAATCCAGAAGGATATTCTTCCTCTTTCTTTCAGGATTTATGCTTTCACTTGGATTCCTGACAAAGGGGTTTGTTACGTTTACTCCGCTCTCATTTCCATTTTTCCTGTGGCTTTTTTCAGGCAAGAAAAAATTTCTTTCCATGGTTCTTGACACAGCAATCATCTCAGTTTCGGCTGTTCTTCCATTGTTACTGCTCTTTCTTTTTCCGGGGCCGGGAGAGTTCCTGCCCAGATATATTGATATGGCTCTTCATAAGATTTCAACAGGGGTAACTGCCGATTCCCGTTTCTATATTATCCGCAGGCTTCTGATGGAACTGCTCCCCTCGTTCGGGATAATATTGATTTTATTGCTTTACGGATGGAAGAAGAAACTCCCTTTCCCTATTCTCAGCACTAATCTGCGAGCTGCAGCTGCTTTTTTCTCACTTGGCATGGCTGGAGTATTGCCAATACTTACAACTATGGATCAGAGTGCATATTTTCTTCTCTTAAGTCTGCCCTTTTTTGCAATAGCTGCAGGTCTGTTTGTGAATCCTTATATTGAATTAAATTTTGAAAAAATAAATTCAGGATCAACGGGATTCAGACTCTTTAAATTATTCAGTATAATGACCTTATCGGCAGGTTTGATACTTTCTGTTTACTTCTCCAAAGACTTTAACAGAGATGAAGTAATGCTGAAAGATATGAAGTTAATAATACCTGTGCTGAACAAAAACTCAACAATAAATATTTTGCCTGAAATGTATTCGAACTGGAGTCTTCATACCTATTATGCAAGATATAAGAATATAAGTCTTGATCCGGATCTGAACAACATGCATGAATATTTGCTTGCCAGCAAATCAATTAACACTGACACGCTCAAAAGTGAGTTTGAAAGAATAGACCTGAATACGAAAGAATATGAATTATTCAGGAGAAAAAACACGGATACCGGTAAATGATTTATTTCTCCTGAGGATTGGTTTTCAGGAATCCTTCACTGTCCAGGAATCCTGATATAGTTGAAAAACTCCCTGTTTTCTTAAGCTCTGTGATCAGTTTTTCAAGTCGTGCTGACAGGGAATTTCCCGAAACTGTTTTAATATACCATGGTATATTAAAAGAGCCAAGCTCAGCAAATTCCCAGGGGTGAAAATAGAGATTGAGATAAGAATCATTCCTGATGGCCATTTTACAGAAAAACAAATAAATGGGAAAAGGTATGTTTTTAAAGCTTAACCATGAAAGCGGAAACCTTATTAAGGGGCTGACTGAGACGGGGATTTCAACCAGGCCGCTGCTGATATCATAATAAACTTTCCGATGCGCTGTAAGATTATTGTACCTGCCTGGTATATAGGTTGGATTAATTGAAGAGTCGTAACTGAATCCGGCTGCTTTTATTACCGACAGATCAACCTTCCTGAAAAATGGCATACGGAAGCCTTCTATTTTTCTTCCTGTTATTCTTTCTATCTCTGCTTTTGAATCTGAAGGATCTGTTTCCCTGAAAGCTGAATGGTCTTTTGAATGTGATGCAATTTCATGATTTTCTGACAGATCTCTGATAAGGTCTTCATTTTTGCCTGCATAAAATGATGTAGTAAAAAAAGTAGCCGGTATGTTATGTTTTGTAAGTAATCCGGTAAGTCTCTGCAACCCTTCATTTGAGATATTTATCTGATCCTCATCTGAAATCGGGCATCCAAATTCAAGAGGAAGATCAAATTCCTCAAGATCAAAAGTCAGAAGAATTTTTCTATTCAATTTTAAACACTATTTTAAAAAAACTAAATGTCTCTTTAAGAATTATTCGAATCCGGAAGTTAGTGAATTTTAAACCTGACCTGCATTTCACATTGATCATCCGGAATGTCAGTCCCTGATTCAGACTTCTTTTAAGAAATTCAAGCTCGAAAAGGAAGGTGTTTATTTTAGTTTCCGCAAGTACCTTTTTTGCCCTGTTATCAAGTCCTTTCAGGCCGGCCTGTGTGTCTTTTATTTTAAAACCTGTGATAAAATAATTTAGTTCCTTCAGTAAAAATGAATAAATCCTTCGTTCAAAAGGCAGAGTTGAAAAATATGACAGGTCTCTTGTACCAATAACAATATTTGCTCCTGAAGATTTCAGAAGATGGTAAGTCTGTGATATAATCTGATAGCCAAAAGGAAAATCGATATCGGTATATACATAATAGTCAGCATCTGAAATGTTGATCCCATATCTTATAGCATATCCCTTGCCCTTATTTACGGGATATGAATAATAATTTAAATATCCGAAACGTTCCATAATCCCCTCAATCTCTGGTAGCTGTATGGTTGAACCATCATTTACAAGGATTACACTGAATTCGGTTTCTTTGAGTTCATTTCTGAGCTCCAGAAGATGTTCAATAAAATGGTCTTCCCATCCAGCATGAGGATTATATAATGGAATTATTACATTTAATTTATCCCTGGTAATCATCAATTATTAATTCAGGAGTAAAATCAGGTGATATTTTGCAATTGGAACCCAATTCCGCATTTGCATGAACAATGATGCTCTCATCAGAAACAAAGAACCTTATCAAGCTATCTTGTTTAAATCAAATGTAATTATTTTTTAACAGAAATAATGATTTAACGGGAAGTGATCATTATATGAATGTGATTTACTTCTACTTTGACATATTCGAAAAATC